>JAIDJD010000301.1 GCA_029052375.1 Duncaniella sp.
TAAACTTTATACCCCCCGCCGCCAGTGATTTATATTTAAACCCTAGGAAGGGCCTCGCTAAACTTTAAACCTAAGGCCGCAAGGCCCTAAACTTTAAACCCAAGGCCGCAAGGCCCTAAACTTTAAACTTCATGGCCCCAAGGCCCTAAACCTTAAACTTTAATCTTATTGAAATAGAGGTCAAGCACATCGCGGGCGGCCGTGAACGAGCTCTGCTGCGAGGCCAGCACACGGCCCTCCTTCTGCTCGAGCATGGCCGCTATCTCGGGGTCGCCGTAGAAGTTGGCTCTCAGCTGCTCGTCGATGGTCTCGTACATCCAGTAGCGGGCCTGGCGCGCACGCCTGATGTCGAAGTATCCGTTGGCCTTCACAAAGTCGAAGTAGCGGTCTATCATGTCCCACACCTCCGGGATGCCGAGCTCGTAGTAGCCCGAGTAGGTCATCACCTCCGGGAGCCATCCGCTCTCGGGGGTGGGGAAGAGGTGGAGCGCGTTCTTGAACTGAGCCTGAGCCAGCTGTGCGCGCGGTATGTTGTCGCCGTCGGCCTTGTTGATCACGATGCCGTCGGCCATCTCCATGATGCCTCGCTTGATGCCCTGCAGCTCGTCGCCGGTGCCGGCGAGCTGTATCAGCAGGAAGAAGTCGACCATCGAGTGGACGGCCGTCTCGCTCTGGCCCACGCCTACGGTCTCGACAAAGATGTTGTCAAACCCGGCGGCCTCGCAGAGCACAATGGTCTCGCGCGTCTTGCGCGCCACGCCTCCGAGCGAGCCCGCCGAGGGGCTGGGGCGGATGAAGGCGCCGGGCTCGAGCGAGAGCTTCTCCATGCGGGTCTTGTCGCCGAGGATGCTGCCCTTGGTGCGCTCGCTCGAGGGGTCGATGGCGAGGACGGCGAGCCGGCCTCCCTGGCGGAGGACGTGCAGGCCGAAGACGTCTATCGAGGTGCTCTTGCCTGCCCCCGGCACTCCTGTGATGCCTATGCGGCGCGAGTTGCCTGAGTGGGGGAGACACTTCTCTATCACCTCCTGGGCTATGGCCTGGTGGGCGGGCGCGAGGCTCTCCACGAGGGTGACGGCGCGCGAGAGTGTGGTGATGTCGCCTTTGAGGATGCCCTCGACCATTTCGGCGGGCGAGGGGAGCGCCTTGCGCCGGCGGGGACGTCCGTAGGGGTTGACCGAGGGGGGCTGGCTCACTCCGCGATTGACGGTGAGGCCGGTGTATTCAGAAGAGTTTTCGGGATGTTCCATGGTCATTTGATTTCGCCCACCACCCTCACGAGGCTCGTGGGATGGTCCGGGTCGTTGGCTATGATGGTGATGCGTGCGTTGAGCAGTTCGGGATGGGCTATGAGCGCGGGGTTGACGGCCACCTCGGCCCTTGCGCTCTTGCCGGGCTTGACGGTGGTGTTCTTTAGCGAGACCTCCACCGAGGGGTCTGACGAGGATATGCGCCGGATGACGAGGGGACGCTTGCCCTTGTTGAGTATCTCGAACGAGCGGCGCATGGGCTTGTCGGCTTTGGAGATGCGTCCCAGGTCTACGGCGGTCTCCGAGGTGTCTATCACGGGGGCCTCGAGGCGCTCCTTCTCTGTCAGGCGGCTGAAGTCTTCGGTGATTATGGCGGCTGTCTCGACCTTCACAGGGGTCTCGCCCTTGGCGCCCGTGGGGCAGAGCAGGAGCGAGTCGGTGACGATGCCCCACTCCTTGGTGGCGTCGGGGTGGATGATGGCCGAGAAGATAAACTGCTCGCCCGGGCCCACCTTGCGCGGCTCTACGATGACGTTGATGTACTTGGGCGCATAGGCCACGGAGGGCGCTATGGTGTCAGAGCCTCCGTTGTATGCCTCGATATACTTGCCTGAGGTGTGTCCTTTGGCCACAGAGCCGAAGGGGATGGCCGTGGTGCGCATCCTGACGCCCGAGCCGGCATCGACCGGATAGCGTCCGCGCAGGGTGTTGCTCGCGCCTATGACGGTGCCGGTGATTGAGAGGCGTGTGCGCAGGGGCGCTCCGCTGCAGTCTACGACTATCTCTTTGCGGAATTTGCCCGGACGGCCTTTGGGGTCATAGCCCACGCGCACGACGGCTGTGTCGCCGGGTGCAATGGGGTCTGTGGAGTATTCGGGACGGGTACATCCACAGTTGGCGCGGGCGCTGAGTATGGCTATGGGCTCGGGTCCGTGGTTTGCCATGCGGAACTCGCAGTAGACCGTCCCGAGCTCCTCGTCGAAGGCTCCGAAGTCATGGACCTTCCCGAGCCACTCGCCTCCGTCGGCCCGAGCCGTCGCGCCGAGGCAGAGAGCCGCTAAAAGCAAGCAGAAGAGGTGTCTCATCTTTTATGAATCTTTAATAATAGTGTTGAGAGTTTCAAGGCACCACCACGCCCGAGAATGTGAGCTGTGTGCGCTTGCGCTCGGCCGAGGTCTGCACCTTGACGTTTCTCTTGACCTCGCCGCGGAAGGTGGCAGGGTTGAAGGTGATGGTTATGATGCCCTTCTCGCCGGGGCGCACGGGCTTTTGCGGAAACTGCGGCTTGGTGCATCCGCAGCCTCCGTTTGTGACTGTGACTATACCCACGGCCTCGTCGCCCGTATTGGTGAAGGGGAAGGTCATGGTGACTGTGCCGCCGTTGGCCTTGACTGTGCCGAAGTCGGCGTTTGTCTTCTCGAAAGTTATGGCTCCCTTGGCCTGTGCCATGAGGAGCGTGGCGGCCGCGAAGGCCAGTGTGATATAGCGTCTCATAATGTCTCTGTAACGTTTGAGCGGCTCATAATGTTGGCTTGGAGCCTTCGGGCAGGTAGACGAGGGTACACCTGCGCCGGGGGTCGAAAATCCTCGAGGCTGCCGCGGCGACATCTCCGGGGGTGACGGCGCGGTATCGGGCCGTCAGCGTGTTGATGTCCTCGCCGTGCATCTCGGCCATGGCGAGGGCCTGGGCGCGCCCCAGACAGCCGAGGGCGTTGAATTCGGCCTGGCTCAGATAGCGGTTGACCACCCTCTCCACCTCTCTGGCGGTGATGCCCTCGGGATGGGCCTCCGAGAATACCTCGCGGCACTCCATGGCCGCGGCCGCAAGGAGGTCGGCGGCCTCGTCGGCGCGGTCTTCCATGCCTTCGGCCAGGCGCGCCTTGAGCATCAGCATTCCAGGCTCCTCGCTGCCCTCTATCGAGGCGTCGGCATGGCTCAGGAAGGGGTTGTCGACAAGCAGGCGGGAGACAAAGCGCGACGAGTTGCCCGAGGCGAGGATATCTGTCAGCAGGTCGCCGGGGATGAAGTCGGGGCTGCCGTATCCGCCCATGGGGAAAGCCGCCACCACCAGGGCCTGGGGGACACGGCCATAGACCACCTTGCGGCGCGGGGCCTCGACGGGCTTCTCGGGCTCCCACGTGCGGGGCGCGATGTCGCGGCGGGGGATAGAGCCGTACCACTTCTCCACAAGCCTCCGGCACTCGCCGGCCGTTATGTTGCCGCTGACGGCGAGCACGGCGTTGTTGGGTGCATAGTGTGAGTAGAAAAACTCCTTTACATCCTCGAGCGTTACGGCCTCGATGTGGCCCGGCTCGAGCCCTATGGTGGGGGTGCGGTAGGGGTGTGTGCGGTAGACCAGAGGCCTCAGGTGGTGCCACAGGTCGCCGTAGGGGCGGTTGAGGTGTGTCTGGTTGAACTCCTCGAGCACCACAGACCTCTGCACCTCGAGCGACTGGGGCGAGAAGGCGAGGCCGAGCATACGGTCGCTCTCGAGCCACAGGAGGGTCTCTATGTTGACGGCCGGGGCCACGGAGTAGAAGTTGGTGAAGTCGTTGCCGGTCCAGGCATTGTCGATGCCTCCGGCGCGTTCTATCTCTCCGTCAAAGTCGGGGATATGCGCCGAGCCTCCGAACATCAGGTGTTCGAAGAGATGGGCCAGGCCTGTGAGCGTCGGGCTCTCGTCTCGCGAGCCTACGTCGTATAATGTATTGACTGCCACCATGGCCGTCGAGGGGTCGTAGTTGTGTATCACCCTCAGGCCATTGGCAAGCCGGAATCTCGTGTATTGTATCATGGCGCGTCAAAGAGGTTTCGCGGGTTCAAAGATAGCCATTTTTTCGCATATTTCACCCCCGCGGTGCCGCCAAAAAGACATAAGCCTCTAATTTAGGCACAAGTGGGCCAAAAAAACTTCCTTAAAGATTTGCATAATTCAAGATATTGTAGGAAATTTGCAGTAATACATTTGTTATCTTCGCAATCCGCGCAGAATACATTGCTCCGAATTGAATAATTATCCCCCATAAATTCTTTAACCATACATCACGCAATGAAAAATCTCGTAGAACAGATTGCAGCCGGTTTTGAGAGCTTCGCCAAGGATGCCGCCCTCCAGGTAGAGAACGGCAACAAGGCCGCTGGCGCCCGTGCCCGCAAGGTTACACTCGAACTTGAGAAGCTTCTCAAGCAGTTCCGCAAGGAATCCATCGCCGCCGGCAAGTAATCTCGCCGTTCCGGTCTTATTGCACGTACCCCGGTGACTCTCCCTCGCCCCTGACTCCTCCACCAACGAAATACCCCCCGCCGGCCCTAAGGCCAGCGGGGGGATGTTTTTTTAATTGAGGATTTAGAATGGAGAATTTAGAATTGGTATGATAAGAAAATTCTCAATTCTCAATTTCCCATTCTCAATAGCTGAACACAGTCCCGGCTCCTGCTATCGGGGTGTGGGTGGGAGCCGAGTCTGTAGCCGAGGCCCTGACCTCCTCCACTATGCGGCGTTCGCGCTTGTAGGTGGGATAGCGGTCGAGAATCTCGCATATTTCCTCGCTGTCGAGCTGGTTCATGCCGAGGATTATCGAGCTTGTGCGGTCCTTGGCTCCGGCCATCTCCTGGACAGCCTTCTGGCCATACTCCTGGGCCATGCGGTCGAAGGTCCCGTTTTCGGCCGGGCGCGCCGAGGTGCGGACATTGATATTGCCGCTCTGGGGCGCGGCCTCGGGCCTTGCGTTGGGCGCGGCAGGCGCCTTGGCTCCGGGCTTGGATACCTCGAAGTTGAAGTTGCCCTTGCCGTGCTGGGCCGTGTCGTCGCGGAGGGTGACGTCGAAGCCAGCGGCGAGAATCGTGATTTTCACCTTGTCGCCGAGCGTCTCGTCGAATCCCACGCCCCAGACCACGTCCACCTCGTCGTTGAGCGAGGATATGAACTGGGTGAGCTCCTGGGTCTCGCTCATCTTGAAGGTATCCTCGGCCTTGGGGTCGAAGAAGATGTTGAAGAGGAGCTTCTTGGAGCCGAGGATGTCGCGGTTCTTGAGCAGAGGCGAGTTGAGGGCGTCGCGTATGGCGGCGCTGACGCGTCCCTCGCCCTCGCCGTAGCCCGAGGATATGATGGCCGCCCCGCCGTTGCGCAGGGTGGTGTCGACGTCGTTGAAGTCGAGGTTGATATGGCCGTCGCAGGTGATTATCTCGGTGATCGAGCGCGCGGCTATGGTCAGTGTGTCGTCGGCCTTGCCGAAGGCGTTCATGAAGTCGAGGTCGCCGTATATCTCGTTGAGGCGCTCGTTGTTGATGACGAGCAGGGCGTCCACATACTTGGCCATCTCGTCCGCGCCGGCTATGGCCTTTGCAATCTTGACGCGACCCTCGAAGAGGAAGGGGATGGTGACGATGCCTATGGTGAGCAGGCCGCGCTCCTTGGCCACCTGAGCCACCACGGGGCCGGCGCCCGTGCCTGTGCCGCCGCCCATGCCGGCGGTGATGAAGACCATCTTGGTGTCGTCGTCGAAGAGGCGGTTGATATCCTCGATGGCATCCTTGGCATAGGCCTGGGCCACCTCGGGCTTGTTGCCTGCGCCGAGGCCGTCGCCTATCACCAGCTTGGTGGGGACGGGCGAGTTGTTGAGACACTGGCGGTCTGAGTTGATGTTGACGAACGAGACATCCTTGAGGCCGCTGCGGAACATATGGTTGACGGCGTTGTTGCCGCCTCCGCCCACGCCTACGGCCTTGATGATGATGGTGGCGGGCTCGTCGGTCTTGGCCTTGGTGTTGAAGTCCGAGGCGTCGTTTATATTCTCGTTGGGTATGAACTGGTCCATGTCTTCTGTCTGCTGTTTAGGATTGGTCTCAGGCTCCGCGGCCTGGGACGGTGTGGGTTGGTGGCCGGAGCGCCGGTCGTCGCGGCGCTCCCTGAAGTGCCATGAGCGGTTACTCATCGGGGTCCTCGTATATTGTGCTTGCAAGTTTCTCAGCTACCTTGTCGCGGAGGCTCTCGAACCAGCTCTTGCCCTTCTTCTGCTCCTGCACGGAGGGGGGCACGATGGCCGCCGGACGCTCGCCTGAGACCCTTTCGGCCGGGACGGTGCCGGCCGCGGGCTGGGCCGCCGGGCGGTTGTTGCCTGCATAGGGGTGTACATACTGGCCCTGGGCGGAGGGATACGATGCGGCCGCCTGCTGTCTCGCGGCCTCGGCCTGCCTGGCCGCTTCGGCCAGACGTGCGGCCTCGGCCTGTCGGGCGATGTCGTCGAGGCGTGCGGCCTCGGCCAGGCGCTTATAAAAAAACCCGCGCCCAACAGACCCCA
>JAIDJD010000302.1 GCA_029052375.1 Duncaniella sp.
GCCTCTCCCTGGCCCCCCGCGACATCGTGGCCCGCGCCATAGACTCGGAGATGAAGCTCAACGGCGACGACCACGTCTATCTCGACGTCACCCACAAAGACCCCGAGGAGACCAAGCGCCACTTCCCCAACATCTACGCCAAGTGTCTCTCGCTCGGCATAGACATCACGCGTGACTACATACCCGTGGCCCCCGCCGCCCACTATCTCTGCGGCGGCATCAAGGTGGACACCAACGGAGAGTCGTCCATCAAGAGGCTCTACGCCGTGGGCGAGTGTTCATGCACGGGCCTGCACGGAGGCAACCGCCTGGCCTCCAACTCGCTGATAGAAGCTGTGGTCTATGCCGACGCCGCCGCGCGCCACGCCATGGAGGCCGTGGCCGACTACGACCTGCGCTCGGACATCCCCGAGTGGGACGACACCGGCACGCGCCACCCCGAAGAGATGGTGCTCATCACACAGAGCATCAAGGAGGTAGGCCAGATAATGGGCACCTACGTGGGCATCGTGCGCTCCAACCTGCGCCTCGACCGCGCCTGGAACCGCCTCGACATCCTCTACGAGGAGACCGAGAGGCTCTTCAAGAGCTCCAAGGCCACCCGCGAGATATGCGAGCTCCGCAACATCATCAACGTAGGCTACCTGATAATGCGCCAGGCCAAGGAGCGCCGCGAGAGCCGCGGACTGCACTACACGATAGACTATCCCCCGGTCCACCACGGGCCTGAGGCACAATAACCGCCCCGCCGGAAGCGTTATAGCTGTATGACAATACGCCTCCCCCTCACCCTGCGTGCCGCCGCGCTCATGCCGCTGGCGGCGCTGTTTCTGTGCCTGATGCCCTCCCGAGCCTCGGCCCGGGAGGAGACCCCGGTCCCCTCGGCCGAGGAAATCGAGGCCGGAGGCGGGCGCCTGCGGCCCATAAGGGGCTACCGCTTCACGGAAGAGGGCGAGCTGATGCTCGTCCTCCAGCAGATCACCGTCTATCCTCCCATGAAATTCAAGAACAAGAAGGAAGAGGAATTCTACTGGAAGACCGTCCGCGACGTCCGCAAGGCGCTCCCCTACGCCAAGCTCATCTGCGAGACCCTCATAGAGACCTACGAATACATCGAGACATTCCCCACGCAGGAAGAACGCGAAGCCCACCTGAAGAAGATGGAGAGCGCCGTCTTCGAGCAGTACAAGCCCGTGCTCAAGAAGTTTACCAAAGGCCAGGCCCAGATACTCATCAAGCTCATCAACCGCGAGACCAACCAGAGCAGCTACAACATACTCAAGGCCTTCCTCGGCGGCTTCCGCGCCGGCTTCTGGCAGACGTTCGGCAGGGTCTTCGGCGTCAACCTGCGCGCAGGCTACAATCCCGAGAAAGACCGCAAGGACGCCATCATCGAGCGCGTGGCCACCCTCGTCGAGACAGGCCAGCTCTGACACCCCCCCTGCAAGGGACAGGAGCCCGGAGGGCAGAAACGGCAACTTTTTCTTGTGAGATTTTTGAAAAATCATTACCTTTGCGAGCAATTATAGCCATGAAGAAGGACAACGTCACCCACCGGGGCATCATCACCCGCATAGACCCGTCGTCACACTCGCTCACCATCCACACAGAGGAAGACTGCAAGTGCGAGGGGTGTGCCGTGGTGGCCATCTGCAACAAGAGCTCAGACCCCGCCGCAGAGAAGGGCACAGTGGGCGAGGACGTGGTCATCGACGTCCCTGACGCCGCGGAGTTCCGCGTGGGCCAGCGCGTCGAGGTCTCGGCCGGCTCGGCCTCAACACTCCGCGCCACGCTCTGGGCCCTCATCCTCCCGACAGTCATCTTCGTATCCGTCCTCCTCGGCGTCAACCTCGGCTTTCCCGACTCGGGCTGCTGGGCCATACTCCTCGCTTTCATCGCCTTGGGCATATACGACCTCGGGCTCTGGCTCTTCCGCAGGAAGCTCGCCAGCAAGATAGCCTGGCAGGTGACCCGCCTCAGCTGACCCACGCACACTCCGCCCCCCTCTCCAGAGAACAGAAAGAAAACAAGTCATATTTCCATCACATACCATGAACGTAATCTTAACATCAATCATTGTCCTTGGCATCATCGGCATCGTAGGCGCGGCAGTGCTCTACGTCGTGGCCCAGCGCTTCTTTGTCAAGGAGGACCCCCGCATCGACCAGGTGGAGGCCCTGCTCCCCGGAGCCAACTGCGGCGGATGCGGCCGCAGCGGATGCCGCGACTTTGCCGTGGCGTGCGTCAACGCCGACTCGCTCGACGCCCTCTCCTGTCCCTCGTCAAGCACCGAAACAATGAAGAAAATCGGCGAGATCGTGGGCCTCGCCGCCTCCGAGGCCAAGCCCAAGATAGCCGTCCTCAAGTGCAACGGCTCGTGCGACCTCCGTCCCTCCATGGCCCGCTTCGAAGGCGCACCCTCGTGTGCCGTCCTCGCCTCGCTCGGCACCGGCGAGAGCCCCTGTCCCAACGGATGTCTCGGATGCGGCGACTGTGTGGCCGCCTGCCCCTGGGGCGCAATGAAGATGAACCGCGAGACCGGCCTGCCCGAAGTGATCGAAGACAAGTGTGTGGGATGCGGCGCCTGTGCCAAGGCCTGCCCCCGCCAGATCATCGAGCTGCGCTACAAGGGTCCCCGCGGCATGAGAGTCTACGTAGCCTGCTCCAACAAGGAGAAGGGCGCCCTGGCCATGAAGTACTGCAAGGCCGCCTGCATCGGATGCTCCAAGTGTCTCAAAGAGTGTCCCCACGGCGCCATCACCGTCGCCAACAACCTCTCGTACATCGACTTCGAGAAGTGCAAGCTCTGCCGCAAGTGCGAGGCCGTATGCCCCACACACGCCATCCTTGCCCCCAACTTCCCCGTCCGCAAGCCCGCACCCGCACCCGCGCCCAAGGCCGAGGCATAAACCTCTCACCCCGTAACTACACCCCCTGAAAGACAATGAAACTGCATACTTTCAAAATCGGCGGCGTACATCCCGCTGAGAACAAGATAGCCGCAGGCAAGGCCATCGAGAACCTCCCCCTGCCCGCCGAGGTCGTGCTCCCCGTGGCACAGCACATCGGCGCCCCGGCCAAGGCCCTGGTGAAGAAGGGAGACAAGGTGGTCCGCGGCCAGATGGTGGCCGAGGCCGGAGGCTTCGTGTCCGCGCCCGTCCACACCCCCATCTCGGGCACCGTGGTCAAGGTAGACATCGCCCGCACTCCCCAGAATATGCCCGTCGAGGCCATCTACATCAAGTCTGACGAGGCAGACCGCGAGGCAGACGCTAAGGCCATAGCCGAGGCCAAGCCCCTCTCGGACGCCGAGGTAGAAAAGCTCGGGGCCAAGGAGATAATAGACATCATCAAGAACGCAGGCATCGTGGGCCTCGGCGGAGCCACATTCCCCACCCACGTCAAGCTCTCGCCCCCTCCCGGCTCCAAGGCCGAGGTGGTCATCATCAACGCCGCCGAGTGCGAGCCCTGCCTCAGCTGTGACGACCAGCTGATGCGCGAGGAGGCCGCCGACATCGTCAAGGGCGTCCGCCTGCTGATGAAGGCCGCCGGCGTGGACCGCGGCGTCATAGCCATCGAGAACAACAAGCCCGAAGCCATCGAGATAATGACCGAGGTTGTACGTATAGAGAATTCTAAGGCAAGCAACAAGGCATCTACAATCACAGAAGATCCAGTAGATGTTTTACCAGTAGATGTTTTAAAGGTAAAAACAGAAGAAGTTTTATCTACTAAAATTGAAGGAAATTCATTAGTAGCAGAGAAACATACAAGAGTGTCGATTGATACAAACGCCTTAACTCCTACCACTCATCGCATACCCACTATAGAGGTGATGCCCATGAAGGTCAAGTATCCCCAGGGAGGCGAGAAACAGCTCATCGAGGCCGTCACCGGCAGGGAAGTGCCCTCCGGAGGCCTCCCCATAGCCACCGGCGCCATCGTCCAGAACGTGGCCACGGCCTATGCCGTATATCGCGCCGTATATCTCGGCGAGCCTATCCTCGACCGCGTCCTCACCATCCACGACGGAGACACGGGCCGCAACCTCCGCGTCCCCATGGGCACCATGCTCTCCTCCATAGCCACAGGCACCGACTACGAGAAGATAATAATCGGCGGCCCCATGATGGGACGCACCGCCTCGACCCTCAACACCCCCATGATCAAGGGCACATCGGGCATCCTGCTCGACAGCCGCTATGCCCACCGCCGCCCTGTAGAGCCCTGCATCCGCTGTGCCAAGTGTTCGGAGGTGTGCCCCATGGGCCTCGAGCCGTTCCTCATCTCCACACTCTCGCGCCTCAAGGAGTATGACGAGGCCGAAGAGCAGAAGATTGCCAACTGCATCGAGTGCGGCTCGTGCAGCTACATATGCCCCTCCTCGCGCCCCATCCTCGACTTCATCCGCGTGGGCAAGGCCAAGGTGATGGCCGCCATGCGCGCCCGCGCCGCCGCCAAGAAGGCCTGACGCGCGCCGCGCCGATACTCACATACACGCCCCCCGGCCTCGACAGCGAGACCGGGGGCGCATCTGTCAAGGGGCGGGGTTAAATTAGTTTAAAACGACCTCTCCGCTGAACAACGGCACGGGATAATGGCTATATTTGCACTGCCAACATAAACCCACCAATCTATAATTCAATTTAACCATCATGGGACTTTTTGACAAAATCTTCAAGCAGGTACCTCAGGAAGAGAAACTTACACAGCAGGAAGCCTTTGCAGGCATCGCCCTGGCCATGGCCGGCGCCGACGGCAGCATCGCCCAGTCCGAGTGGGACGGCATCGTCTCCTATATCCGCCGCCTCCGCCTCTACGACAACTTCTCAGGCCCCGCCTTCGACAAGATGTTCGACAAGCTCTTCCGCATACTCAAGAACCAGGGCCCGAGCGCACTCGTGTCGGCCTCTGTCGAGGTTCTCTCAGACGACTTCAAGCTCACAGCCTTTGCCTGTGCCGTAGACATCGCCCTCGCCGACGGCGTGCTCGAGGAGGAGGAGAAGGACATCATCAACCAGCTGGCCGACTCGCTCGAAATCCCCGAGCAGACAGCCATCTCCATCATCGAAGTGCTCATCATCAAGAACAAGGCCTGAGGCCGACGCTCTGACAACGACACATAACACCGAGGCCGCGCGTCAATCCATCTTTGCCGCGCGGCCTCTCCTTGTCTGCCCGGCCGCAGGGAGCCTTCCATGCCGCCGGGAAGCTTTTTATTGACTTTTTAGCGACAGGTTATAGAAAATTTGATTAACTTTGCCAGTAATAGAAAAGACAGGAATCCACCGCTGACTTTCTAAGCCTGAAAAACTAATCAATCCAACCATAAAAAGCAATTACAATTTTCCATGTCAACCTCTGAGAAGAAGAATGGACGCATCCTTGCCATAGCCGTGATGTTCTGCGTCTATGCGATGATAGCCTTCGTCACAAACCTGGCCGCACCCATCGGCACCATCTGGGGCTTCAAATTCGCCGGCAACTCGACGCTCGGCATGATGGGCAACATGATGAACTTCCTTGCCTACCTCTTCATGGGAATCCCCGCCGGCAATATGCTGGTGAAGATCGGATATAAGAAGACCGCCCTCTGGGCCATGGGCGTAGGCTTTGCCGGCCTCCTGGTCCAGTGGCTCTCGAGCATCGTCGGCGCCGACACCGTCATCGGCTCTGTAGGCGAAAGCCACGTCACCCTCAACTTCCTCATCTACCTCCTCGGCGCCTTCATCTGCGGCTTCTGTGTATGTATGCTCAACACGGTGTGCTGCCCGATGCTCAACCTGCTCGGCGGAGGCGGCAAGACGGGCAACCAGCTGCTCCAGAGCGGCGGCGCCCTCAACTCCCTGGCCGGCACCCTGACACCCCTCTTCGTGGGCGCCATGATAGGCCAGCTCACCACAAAGACCCAGATGGGCGACGTGGCTCCCCTGCTCTGGGTGGCCATGGGCGTCTTTGCCGTGGCCTTCGTGGTGGTGTCCCTGACGGCCATCCCCGAGCCCTCGGGCTCGACCAAGGGCCCCAAGGCCAAGTTCTCGCACTCTCCCTGGAACTTCCGCCACACCGTCCTCGGCGTCATAGCCATCTTCTTCTACGTCGGCATCGAGATAGGCATCCCCGGCACCCTCAACTTCTACCTGGCCGACCAGAGCGCCACCGGCGCGGGCGTCATAGGCGCCGCCTCGACCATCGCAGGCGCCATCGTGGCCATCTACTGGCTCCTGATGCTCGTGGGCCGCACCCTCTCGGGCTTCATCTCGGGCTCTGTCAGCACCCGCACCCAGATCACCACCGTGGCCGCCACCGGCATCATCCTAGTGGTGCTCGCCATCCTCATCCCCAAAGAGAAGGGCGTGGCCGTCCCCTCTATCGTGTATGACCCCGTAGAGAACACCGTCAGCGTCCTCGAGACCGCGGGCGTCTACACAGGCGACATCGAGAAGTTCATCGAGACCCGCGACATCACCAGCCTCGCCCCCTACGCCAAGACCATACACAACGAGGTGCAGCTGACCCCCGGCGACATCCTCACCAACCTCTCCACCACACCCCGCGTGCCCGTCAGCGCCCTTCTGCTCATCCTCTGCGGCCTCTGCACCTCCTGTATGTGGGGCGGCATCTTCAACCTCGCCGTCGAGGGCCTCGGCAAGTACACCGCACAGGCCTCGGGCATCTTCATGATGATGGTCGTAGGCGGAGGCGTGATGCCCCTGGTACAGAGCTGGATTGCGGGCGAGGCCGGATATATGGCCTCATACTGGCTCATCGTGGCCATGCTCGCCTACATACTCTTCTACGGCGTGGCCGGATACAAGAACGTCAACACCGACATACCCGTAGCCGAAGAGGAAGCGACCGACCCCCGCAGCCTCTGACCCCCGCCACACACGCCGCGGCACCGCCGGCGGCATACAGCGCCCTCCTCCCCCGCGAGACTGAACTCCGCGGGGCCGGAGGGCGTTATAGCCGTATACGCAAACATATACGACTATGATTAAAGTGACCTATCTCGACCACAGCGGATTTGCAGTGGCCGCTCCATCGGCGATTCTCGTCTTCGACTATTCCAAGGACCCCGGCAAGAACCTCGAGAAGATACTCCGCGAGCATCCCGACCCGGAGCTGCCCGTGGTCTTCTTCGTCAGCCACCATCACCCCGACCACTTCAACACCTCCATCTTCGAGCTGGCCCAGGACCGCAAGCGCACCTATGTGCTCTCCAACGACATCTTCTCCAAGCTCGTGCCGCAGAAAGGCATCTCCGTGGCCTGGATGAGCGCGGGCGACATCATAGAGAGCATCCCGGGCGTGGCCCGCGTCGAGGCGTTCAAGTCTACTGACGCCGGAGTGTCGTATCTCGTCACCCTCCCCGGCGGCAAGACCGTCTTTCATGCCGGAGACCTCAACGACTGGCGGTGGGCCGAAGACTCCACGGCCGAGGAACAGCAGAGGATGGAACAGAAGTTCACCTCGATACTCGGCAACATCAGGGAGGCCCACCCCTCGATAGACATAGCGATGTTCCCCGTAGACGCACGCCTCGGCGACAACTTTGCCCGCGGAGCCCAGAGCTTCCTCAAGGCCGTCAGGACGGGATACTTCTTCCCGATGCACTTCTGGGGCGAGTCTCAGAAAGCGTGCGACTTCGACTCCTACATACCCAAGGGGGTATCCACCAGGTGTGTCTGCCTCGACCGTCCCGGCCAGCACTGCGACATAGCGGGTTAGGCCACACGGCAGGCTATCCCCGAAAGACGCAAAGACAGTCCTGAAAAAAACACACCCCCGGCTACCGATTGATTGCCGGGGGTTTTGTGATTCCTAAAAATTTTTTTAACTTTGCGTCACATATCTTTACACCCAATCATGAGCTACAGTTTCTTAGACTTCCTATGTCTCTTAGGCTCGGTAGCCTTGTTCCTCTACGGAATGAAGGTGATGAGCGAAGGCCTCCAGAAAGCCGCGGGCGACCGACTCCGCAACATCCTATCGGCTATGACCCGCAACCGATTCACCGGAATGCTCACAGGCATACTCATCACAGCCCTCATCCAGTCTTCGTCTGCCTCCACGGTCATGGTGGTCAGCTTTGTCAACGCCGGCCTCATGTCTCTGGCCCAGTCCATGGCCGTCATCATGGGCGCCAACGTCGGCACCACCTTCACCGCCTGGATCATCGCCCTCTTCGGCTTCACGGTCAACATCTCGTCCTTCGTGCTGCCCCTCATAGGCCTCTCCATCCCCCTGCTCTTCACCAAGAGCAGCCGCAACAAGTCGATAGGCGAGTTTTTCATCGGCTTCTCGTTCCTCTTCATGGGCCTGGACATGATCAGCACCTATGTGCCCGACCTCCAGAGCAACCCCGAGATGTTTGCCTTCCTCCAGCGCTATACCTCGATGGGCTTCGGCTCGGTGATAGTTTTCGCACTCGTGGGCGTCATCCTCACGATGGTCATCCAGTCCTCGGCCGCCACCTTTGCCATCACCCTCATCATGTGTTCCAAGGGCTGGATAGGCTTTGACCTCTCCTGCGCCCTGGTGCTCGGCTCCAACATCGGCACCACCATCACCCCCCTCATGGCCTCGCTCGGAGGCAACCTCGCGGCCAAGCGCGCCTCCATGGGCCACCTGCTCTTCAACGTCCTCGGCACGGCCTGGACCCTCATGATCTTCTTCCCCTTCTGCCACCTGGCACAGTGGCTCACCGAAGAGCTCGGCCAGGGCGACCCCGCGGCCCTCTCGGCCTTCGTCAACCAGATCGAGGCCACCGACCCCGAGACATACAACCACCTCTTCGACAACTCGCTCCCCGCCGGACACCCCATATCTGTCCAGGTGGCCGGGATGCAGCAGAGCGTCTCGATAGGCCTCTCCGTGTTCCACACCATATTCAACCTCATCAACCTCTCGATAATGATATGGCTCACCGGCCTGTATGTCAAGATTGTGGAGAAGCTCGTGCCCGCGCGCCACAGCCAGGACGAGGAGGAGTTCCAGCTCAAGTTCATCTCGGGCGGCCTCATGTCGGCCTCCGAGCTCAATCTCTCCCAGGCCGAAAAGGAGATTGTCGTCTATTCACAGCGCGTCCAGCGCATGATAGGCATGGCACAGAACCTCGTCCACTCCAAGGTCAACTCGGAGGAGTTCACCACACAGTACAACCGCCTGGAGAAGTACGAGGAAATCTCAGACCGCATGGAGATAGAGATAGCCGACTATCTCAACCGCTGTTCGGAGGGACGCCTCTCCAACGAGGGCAAGCACCACATAGCCGGTATGCTCCGCATAGTCAGCGAGATAGAGTCTATAGCCGACTGCTGTTACGGCATCGGCAAGATACTCATCCGCAAGCGCGAGAGCAACGCCAGGTTCACCGAACAGATCTACCACAACATCGACTCGATGTTCATCACCGTAGAGGCGGCCATGACCAACCAGATGCTCCTGCTCAAAGACATGGAGCACACAGACCCCAAGGACATCGTCACCTCGTACAACTACGAGCGCGAGATAAACAACCTGCGCAACCAGCTGCGCACAGGCAACATCTCCAACATCAACGAGCACCTCTACGAGTACCAGGCCGGCATCTACTACATGGACATCATCGGCTCGCTCGAGAAGATAGGCGACTACATCATCAACGTCGTGGACGAGCTCAAGGCCATCTCGCGCCGCAGCGCCGCATGACGGGCGCCGACCACGCAACAGCCAACCAATGACAGACCCCAAAGCAACAGCACCCCCGGGCGCCGCGCCCGCCCCGCTCCCCGAATCGCTCCGCGGCAAGAAGATAGTGCTCGTCAACCATGGCGACACCCTCGGCGGAGCCGCCGTAGTGACATTCAGGCTGATGCAGGCCCTCCGCGAGAGAGGCCTCGACGTCAGGATGATAGTCTACACCAAGAACTCCAAGGAAGAGCTGGTGGAGACCGTGGCCACGCGCTACGTCAGAGGCATGGCCTTCTGTCTCGAGAGGGCATGGATGTGGATATTCGGCGGTGTGGCCAGGGATAACATCTTCAAGGTCTCGACAGGAGACTTCGCCGTCAACATCCACCGCCACAAGTGGGTAAGGGAGGCCGACATCGTGTGTCTCAACTGGTTCAACCAGGGCCTGCTCAACTTCAGGGGGATAAGGAAGCTCCACCGCATGGGCAAGAAGCTGGTCTGGACCATGCACGACCTGTGGGCCTTCACCGGCATATGCCACCACCCGCAGCAGTGCGACCACTACCTGGACAAGTGCGGAGGATGTATGTATCTCGAGAGCGGAGGCTCGCTCACAGACATCTCGCACCGCGTCTGGAACAAGAAAAAGAAGACCTACGCCGAGGTGCCCGTCACCTTCGTGGCCGTCTCGAGATGGCTCGAGGAGAAGGCCCGCTCGTCGTCTCTGCTCCGCGACCGCCCGGTGATGACCATCCACAACCCCTTCCCCGTCCACCGCTACTTCACAAGGCCCACCGCCAACGCAGGCTCGCTGAGCCTGGGCTCCTACAAGCCCAACCTCATCATCATGGCGGCGGCCCGCCTCGACGACCCCATCAAGGGGCTCGACATAGCCATCGACGCCCTCAACATCATCTTTGACCATTATCCCGAAGAGGCCCAGAAGACGGCTGTCTACTTCGTGGGCGTCATCCGCGACCCATCCGTGCTGAGCCGCCTCAGGTTCTCCTACCGCCACCTCGGGCTCATCAGAGACGAGAAGGTGATGAGGATGCTCTACGCCATGTCCAGGATAGTCCTGTCGACGTCGCTCTACGAGACGCTCGGAGCCACCCTCGTGGAGGGCCAGGCCGCCGGAGCCATCCCCGTGACCTTCGGCGGCGACGGACGCGAGGATGTCGTCAGACACCTCGAGACCGGCTACATAGCCCGCGGCCGGGACGCCGCCTCGATAGCCGAGGGCATACTCTGGGCCATCCGCAACGACGTCGACCGCGATATGCTCCACCGCGAGG
Source organism: Duncaniella sp. (assembly GCA_029052375.1). Taxonomy (GTDB): domain Bacteria; phylum Bacteroidota; class Bacteroidia; order Bacteroidales; family Muribaculaceae; genus Duncaniella. Next base: position 10,968 of record JAIDJD010000302.1, read on the forward strand.
CGCTCAGCAACTTCGGCGCGGAGGCCTGCACAGACCGTTATATCGAACTCTTCTCTTCGCTTGTATGAAAAAACTGCTCATCGTAGGCGCCGGAGGCTTCATAGGTGGATTCATAGCCGCCGAGGCGCTCCGCCGGGGCCTGGAGACATGGTGTGGTGTGCGCGAGAGCACGTCGCGCCGTTTCCTCCGCGACCCGCGCCTCAAATTCATCACCCTCAGCTACGACGACCCCGCAAAGCTCGCCAAGGAGCTCGAGGGACACGCGTGGGACTACGTGGTCTACAACCTCGGAGCCACGAAGTGTGTCAACTTCACAGACTTCAACCGCATCAACTACGGATTTCTCAGAGACTTCACCGAGACATACCGCGAGGTGTGCGGCGTCCCCGAGAAGTTTCTCTACATCTCCTCGCTCTCGGCCCTCGGCCCGGGCGACGAGAAAGACTACACACCGCTGTCGGGCCGCGCCATACCGGCGCCCAACACCCGCTATGGCGTCTCCAAGATCAAGGCCGAGACCTTCCTCGAGATGCAGGAGGGATGGCCCTGGATAATACTCCGCCCCACGGGCGTCTACGGCCCCCACGAGCAGGACTACCTGATGATGGTCAAGTGTATAGACGCCCACTTTGACTTCGGCGTCGGATTTCGCCGCCAGATGCTCACCTTCATCTATGTCGAAGACCTGGCCCGCGCCATCTTTGACGCCCTCGAGCGCTCCGAGACCAAGCGCAAGTACATCATCTCCGAGCCCCGCGCCTACAGCCAGGCCGAGTTCCGCAAGATTACGGCCAAGGCTCTCGGACGCAGCCTCGTGGTGCCCGTCAGGCTGCCGCTGTGGGCCCTGTCGATAGCCTGCAAGGTTTCGGAGAAGTGGGGCGCGGCCAAGATGCAGGCCACCACGCTCAACTCGGACAAGTACCGCATAATGGCCCAGCGCAACTGGGCGTGCGACATCTCTGACGCCGTCGAGGGCTTCGGCTTCGCCCCCCGGATATCGCTCGCCGAGGGCATGCAGCGCACCGTCGAGGCCTACCGTGCCGAGAAAAAGGAACAGAAGGCCAGGGCGCGCGGGAAAAAGAAAGAGAAAGCCGACTGACCCCATGCCCCTCTACGTCAAGATACTCATCGTGCTGCTCGCCCTCCCGCTTTTCTCAGCCCTGTGGCTCGCGGGGAGGCTCGAGCCGGCGTCGCCGATATATCCCACCGTCAGGCTGATGGTGTGGCTCTACCCCTTCTATATGCTCCTCTCCTCCTGGCTGGCCTGGAAGGCCTGGGCCGAGCGACAGGCCGTCACCTGGATACTCCTCGCCATGGAGGTTCTCTCTACCGCATCCATATACATCCTCATCGCAAGACAATGAAAATACTCATCATCAACGGCCCTAACCTCAATATGTTAGGCACCCGCGAGCCTGACATCTACGGCTCGCGCTCGTTCGAGTCCTACCTGGCCGAGCTGCGCGAGATGCTCGACGGCGAGGAGATAGAGTATCTCCAGAGCAACCACGAGGGCGACATCATAGACTGGCTGCAGGAGGCCGACGCAGACGGCATCATCCTCAACGCCGGAGCCTACACCCACACCTCGCTCGCCATAGCCGACGCCATAGCCTCGATATCCATCCCCGTGATAGAGGTACACATCTCCAACATAGCCTCGCGAGAGGCCATACGCCACACCTCGCTGATAGCCCCCGTATGCCAGGGCTCGATAGCCGGCTTCGGCCTCAAGTCTTACTTCCTGGCCGCGCAGGCCATAATACTGAGCTGAAAATGACGCGCGAGGAATATGTAACGGCCCACATTTCGCCCGAGCCCGGACACCTCGGCAGGCTCTACCGCCACACCCACCTCACCTGCCTCTACCCGCGTATGTGCTCGGGCCACCTGCAGGGGCGCCTCCTGGCCATGATAGTCTCGATGGTCAAGCCTCGGAGGGTGCTCGAGCTGGGCACCTTCACGGGCTACTCGGCCCTCTGCCTGGCCGAGACGCTCCCCGAGGGGGGCGAGGTGCATACCGTAGAGGTGGACGACGAGATGGAAGAACACCTCACCGAGCTCTTCGCCACATCGCCCGCGGGCGACCGCATCACACTGCACATAGGCGATGCTCTCGAGCTGATACCCGCTCTCGGCGAGGGATGGGACCTCGTCTACATCGACGCCAACAAGCGCGACTACGAGAAGTATCTCGACCTGCTGCTCCCCCGCATCACCCCCGGCGGATTCATCCTCGCCGACAACACTCTCTGGGACGACAAGGTGCTCGACACCGCCAAGAACCACGACGCACAGACCGTCGCGCTCGACAGCTTCAACACCCGCGTGGCCTCTGACCCCCGCCTCGAGACAGTAATCCTCCCCCTGCGCGACGGCCTCACCCTCATAAGGGTGAAGGAGTGACGCGGCCGCACGGGGGTGTCTGTCAGACTATGCTGAATGTCATCGTGGCGCGGTCGTAGCGCAGGGTGTCCGAGCCGAAGGCGGGGTTGAGGTCTATCTCTCCGGGAGCGCCCTCGGCAAGCCCCGTCGCGCGCGACAGGAGCCACACGTGGTGGCACGTCTGCATGGCCAGCTCGACGTCGTGGGTAGAGAGCATCACGGTGCGCCCCGCCTCTGAGGCGAGCGAGCGCAGCAGGCGCATTATCTCTACCTTGCCCGGATAGTCGAGAAAGGCCGTGGGCTCGTCGAGCAGTATCACGGGCGTGTCCTGGGCCAGAGCCTTGGCTATCATGGCGCGCTGGCGCTCGCCGTCGCTGAGCGAGGATACGCGCCTCCCCTCCATGTCACTTGTCCCCGTCATCTCCATGGCCCGGGCCACGGCCTCGCGGTCGGCCCGGGAGAGGCGTCCCCACGTATCTGTATAGGGGGCGCGGCCCATCGACACCAGCTCGCCCACGGTGAGCTCGCGGGCCTGTATGCGGTCTGTCAGCACCACGCCCGCCGTGCGGGCCATCTCGAGGGCCGAAAGCCCCGATATGTCGGCGCCGCCCGCAAGGATGCGCCCTGCCAGCGGCTTCTGGAATCCGGCAAGGGTGCGCATCAGCGTCGACTTGCCGGCGCCGTTGCGCCCAAGCAGGCAGGTGAGGCGGCCGGCGGGCAGCGTGGCCGAGAGGCCGCGGCTCACCACGGTCTGCTCCGCGCCGCGGCTATAGCCCGTGTCGAGGCTCTCGAGCGTGACGTCAAGACCAACCATCACTCCTCGGTTTCAGACTCCGGAGCCTGGCCGCCGGGCTTCTCCTTGTCAAAACGCTCGTAGGCCTCCACAATCCTCTGCACGAGGGCGTGGCGGACGATATCCTTCTTGCCGAACTCCACCTTGCCAATGCCGGGGACATCCTTGAGCACACGCAGGGCCTGGAGCAGGCCCGACTGGACAGACCGCGGAAGGTCTATCTGTGTGGCGTCGCCGGTGATTATCATCTTGGCGTTGGTGCCCAGGCGGGTGAGGAACATCTTGATTTGATGCACGGTGGTGTTCTGTGCCTCGTCGAGCACGATGACGGCGTCGTTGAGCGTGCGTCCGCGCATGAAGGCCAGGGGAGCTATCTGTATGACGTTGCTCTCCATGTACTCCTTGAGCTTGACGGCGGGAATCATATCCTCCAGGGCGTCGTAGAGAGGCTGCAGATAGGGGTCTATCTTGTCTTTCATGTCGCCGGGCAGGAATCCGAGCTTCTCGCCCGCCTCGACGGCGGGGCGCGAGAGGATTATCTTGCGCACCTCGCGGTTTTTCAGCGCCTTGACGGCGAGGGCTATGGCTATGTAGGTCTTGCCGGTGCCGGCGGGGCCGAGCGCAAAGGTCAGGTCGTTGGCGTTGAACTCCCTGACCAGACCGGCCTGGTTGGCGTTGCGCGGCGAGATGGGCTTGCCGTTGATGCCGTAGATAATCACGTCGTCGTGGCGCGGCTCGGCGGGAGCCTTGCCCTTGACTATGTCGAGGATGACATCCTCGGTGAGCTTGTTGAAGCGCGCGCAGTAATCCTCGAGTTCCTTGATTTTCTTCTCGAACTCGGCGGTCTCGGCGTCGTCCCCTATGACCTTGATGACCGACCCGCGGGCGGCCATGCGCAGTTTGGGGAAGAGGTTGCGCACAAGGTGCATATTGCTGTTGTTGACACCGTAGAAGCTTACGGGGTCTACCTTATCTATTATGACAATGCGTTCTATCATATGTGATGTGTGTCCCGGGCCGGCGGATGCCTCTGCCTGCCGGCTGTCAGTCTTGGTTGGCGGAGGCAGGCATATGAGGCTGCAGTGCCCCCTCGTCAATCAGAACCCCCGGCTCGGGCCTTTTGTTCAGCGTGAAGGTGTATGAGAATGAGAAACTGCCGGTGATGGGGCTCTTGCGCTTGCCATAGCCGGGTATATACATCGGCTGTCCGTGGGCCGACCTGCTCTCGTGGAGTATGGAGTGGTAGATGATGTTCCATCCGGCCGAGAATCCGCCGGCTATCCTGACGCGCAGGCCGAAACAGAGCTCGAGATAGCCCGTCGTGGCCGAGAGCCCGTCGAGCGAGTAGCGGGAGGGTTCTTGCCAGTAGCCCTCGTCGACGGTGACGTCTGTCACGCTCCACTTCTGGAATGCGAGGCCGTAGTGAAGTCCGGCAAAGAGCTGATAGTCCGGATTGGAGTTGTAGAGGAAGTTGTAGGCCGCGCCTATCTTGGCGAAGGGCGACAGCGATGTGCGGAAGGTGTAGTTGCTGTTGGCGGGCGTGTCGTCGCAGTCGCCGAGGCCGAAGGCGAGGTAGGGGAAGTAGCGGTTGTGCATATTCAGCTCGCCCCACACCTCGGCGAGGCCGTATTTCTGGCCGAAGACGCGCATCAGGGGGTCCCAGACGTTGACGCCCGCCGTGGCGCGGTAGAGGAGCGGATACTCCATGGGAGGCACCTTGCCCAGAAGGGTCGAGTCTACAAACTCCTTGCCCGTGACGGTGTCTACGGTGACGGTGCGGCCCTCGGCGTCGACGGTGGTGACCAGATGGGTGCGGTCTATCACCCCCGGGGGGTCTGCCGCCGCGGGTGTCTGTCCCGGGCCGGCAGGGCGGACCGGTGTGATGCGCCGCTGGGCCTCGGCGGCGGGCGCGGCCGCAAGGAGGATGGCCGCGGCCATGAACAGAGTCCTCAGAATGGCCCTGATGTCAGTCTTGCTCTTCATCGTCGTTGTCTGAGGTGCGGAAGTATATCTGTATGGTCTCGCGCTCGATATTGGTCACCACAGAGTCTGTCAGGCCTATCGAGTCTATGAGATGGGTGGTGTAGGAGAGGGCGTTGATGCGGTAGTGGTACATGGCTCCGCAGTCTTCCGAGGCAAAGTAGGGTATGGAGGCATAGGCCACCGTGATGGTGTCGTTGAGCTCGGGGAAGTCGAGCGCGCGCTGGCGGTAGCTGATGCAAAACCTGGTCTCATCCCTGCCCGAGCGCAGCGGCAGGTAGACCTGAGAGGCGCGGGCCGACGGCCCCAGCAGCAGAGAGTCGTTGGGCGCGCCCACGCCCGAGATGGCCAGCGAGTCGGGACGGATAGAGGCCTTGTCCGACATGGAGTAGAATCCGGCCAGGGGGATGGAGTTCTGATTGTCGGTACACCCTACGCTGCCGCATCCCGCGGCAGAGAGACACAGGAACAGGAGCAAGAGCGGATATATCAGTCGTCTGTGCATGGGAGTGTCAGAATTTGCCGATGCGGACTATCTCGGCGAGGCTCTTGCGCGTCTTGGCGGGGATGTCTCCGGGCTCGGCGGGATAGCCCAGCGAGATTATGGCCGCGGGCTCGTAGCGGCCGGGGATGTTGAAGGCCGCGCGCAGAGCCTCGGGGTCGAAGTTGCAGACCCAGCAGGTGGCAAGGTCGAGGGCTGTGGCGGCCATGCAGATATGCTCGGCCGCTATGGCGATGTCGATGTCCGAGTGGAGTTTGCCGTCACACTGACGGCGCCATGCGGCCTCGGTGTCGGCGAGGACTATGATATACTCCGGCGCGCCCTTGAACCAGTCGCGCGGATAAGCCTCGCGGACGGCGCAGAGCTCGTCGTCGCCCTTTGGCACGAGGAAGAGCCAGGGCTGGCGGTTGCAGGCCGAGGGGGCCAGGCGCGCGGCCTCGAAGATGGCCGTCATGGTCTGTGGGGGCACGGGTGCCTGAGAGTAGGCGCGGCACGAATAGCGCTCGCGTATGAGGGCAGAAAACTGGGGGTATTTGTCTGTTGAGGTCATTTGTGTTGGAAGTTGAGGTTTTTTTTGAGTTGAGAGTTGAGAGTTTTTTGAGTTGAAAGATTATTTGTTGAGAGTTGAGTGTTGAAAGTTGAAAGGTTTTAACGCTCTGAATTTTCAGGCTTGCCTCTCTGAACTCTCAACTAAAAACCTTTCCTCTTTCAACTTTCAACTCTCAACTTTATCCTTAATCTCATAATGGTTGCGCGACGGAGAGTTGCGCACTATCAGCTCGCCGAGAAAACCTGTGAGGAAGAGCATCGTGCCCATTACCATCATCGTGAGCGACAGATAGAAATAGGGCGACGAGGTGACCAGCGTATAGGGATTGCCGGCATACATATTGTAGAGCTTGCCGAAGCCCACGACAGCCACAGCTATAAAGCCCACGATGAACATCAGCGACCCGAGCAGGCCGAAGAAGTGCATAGGCTTTGCGCCGAACTTGCCTGTGAACCAGAGGGTGGCCAGGTCGAGATAGCCGTTGACAAAGCGGTCGAGGCCAAACTTTGTAGAGCCGTACTTGCGCGCCTGGTGTTGCACTACCTTCTCGCCTATGCGGCCGAATCCGGCATTCTTGGCCAGGTAGGGTATGTAGCGGTGCATATCGCCGTAGACCTCGATATGCTTCACAACCTCGAGGCGGTAGGCCTTGAGGCCGCAGTTGAAGTCGTGGAGGTTCTTGATGCCGCTCACCTTGCGGGCCGTGGCGTTGAAGAGCTTTGTGGGTATGGTCTTGGACAGGGGGTCGTAGCGCTTCTTCTTCCATCCCGAGACGAGGTCGTACCCGTCCTCCATTATCATGCGGTAGAGCTCGGGGATCTCGTCGGGCGAGTCCTGGAGGTCGGCGTCCATGGTGATGACCACGTTGCCGCTTGCCATTCCGAATCCGGTGTTGAGCGCGGGGCTCTTGCCATAATTGCGGCGGAAAGACACGCCCTTGATGCTCGGATTGCCGGCGGCAAGCTGCTGTATCACCTGCCATGAGGTGTCGGTGCTGCCGTCGTCCACGAAGATTATCTCGTAAGAGAAGTTGTTGCGGTCCATCACCAGCTCTATCCAGGCAGACAGTTCGGGGAGCGACTCGGCTTCGTTATACAGGGGGACTACTACGGAGATGTCCATATCGTTGAGTTTGTGAGTAGAGTTTCTTAAGACTTGCGGCCTATCGTGCCCGGGGAGGCTCGGGCGTGCCGCGCCTGGCCCGCCTGTGGGCAAGGAAGGCGCTCAGCAGCATACAGAGACACGACCCCGTGAAGACCGTCAGCATCATCAGCTCGGCGGCCACCGAGATGGCCGAGGGGAGGAAGTTGGCCTCGAGCATCCGTGCGGCCAGCCCGGCCGAATAGTCGATGGACGAGCCCGGAAACTGACCCTCGAGGCCGGCCAGCACACGCATCTGCGAGGCTATGAAGCCGGGGTCTATCCAGCGCATATAGACCGTCAGCAGGGCGCCCGAGATGAGAGCCCCGCAGACGAACGTCATCACGCCGTGCATCCAGGTGACGGCAAAGGCCGAGGCCTTGCCCATGGCGCGGTCGTAGCGGGCCATCATGCGGTAGACCACCGCAGGGACAGCCGCGGCAAGGCCGAGGCTCAGGAGCCCCAGCAGAGGTATCCGCGCCGAGAAGACCGAGGCGAAGAAAAGCGCCGAGAGATAGAGGCCGAACAGAAATCCGTCGTCGGCCCCGCGGCGGTATGGCGACTGTAAGGTCATGCGTTGCACAGGTTGTGTCATAGTCGGGAGAGAGATGGTTGGCTTACGAAGAAGCAAAGTTACGCAAAATTTGGCAGTATGTCAAGAAAATAGTAATTTTGTAGTGATGAAAGCCAGAATTGCCATCCGCCTCCTGCCTCTGCTTGTGATGCTCTGCCTCGTAGGGTGCCGTATCAAGATCACCATGAACGGGGCGGCCATCGACTACAACGTCTACAAGACGGTCTACGTATCCGAATTTCCCATACGCGCCGCCCTGGTCTACCCTCCCCTACAGCAGACATTCGAGAACAAGCTGCTCGACTACATCTCGTCCAACACCCGCCTGCGCACCGTCGACACCCCTAACGCCGACCTCCAGATAGAGGGCGAGATAACGGGCTACAACCTCTCGCCGCAGGCCGTGACAGAGAACGCATACGCCTCGCAGACCCGCCTGACCATACAGGTGAGGGTGAGGTATACAGACGCCAAGAACGAGAACAAAGACATAGACCAGACATTCAGCGCCTACAGAGACTTCGACTCGTCCCAGATGCTGACAGACGTCCAGGACCAGCTCTGCAACGAAATCTCAGAGGAGCTCGTAGACCTGATATTCAACGCCACCCTCGGCGACTGGTGATCTCTCTCCAAACCTTCAACCTCCAACCCTCAACCTTCAGCTCTTGAACCCCTCACTCAGCCGCATACTCGCCGCCATCGCAGACCCGCAGGCGCCAATAGACGACGCCGACATCGACGCCGCGGCCGCCGAATACCCCTTCTTTATCCTGCCGGCCGCCGAAGCCCTCAGGCGCAGGGGCGCAGAGATGACCGCCGAGAGGCGCAAGGCTCTCATGGCCCGCATAGCGCTCAACGCCCCGGACCCCGCCGCAGTCTTCGTGAGCTGCGGAGCCGAGGGAGCCGACCTCATGAACTTCTATCCGGCAGAGCGGAGAGAGGTCTCGACAGAGGACGCCATCTCGAAATTCCTAGACACATACGGACACTCGGACCCCGCCCAGGACGCCCTGCTCGAGAGGCTCATCTTCAACCCCGTGCCCCCCGACTATGCAGCGCTGCTGGAGGCAGAGGGCGAGAAACTCCCTGAGCCCGGCGAAGCTCCCGACGGCGGCCAGACAGCCCCGGCCCGCGAAGAAGAAAACTCCGAGGAATCTGAGAACTCTGAGGTCTCCGAGAACTCTGACAGCTCCGAGCCATCCGAGAGCCCCGAGGCCGCCGAAAGCTCCGAGCCCTCCGAGAGCCCACGCCAGCCACACACCGCGCCCGGCCCGGCCCACGACACATCGCTCTCCGAGAGCCTTGCCAAAATATACATCAGACAGAAACGTTTCGACAAGGCTTTTGAAATTATTCACACTCTAAGTTTGAATAATCCAAAAAAAAGTGCTTACTTTGCAGACCAATTGCGTTTCCTTGCCAAGCTCATGCTCGTGAGAGAGTCGCACAAACCAGAATAATCAATCCAATCCAACCACAACCCCCTATGTACATTGTACTCATAATCCTGACCCTCATCTGTGCCGTTCTGCTTATCTGTGTAGTCCTCGTGCAGAAGTCGAAGGGCGGCGGCCTCTCGTCCTCCTTCGCCGGCTCGAACCAGATTATGGGCGTGCGCCGCACCAACAGCTTTATCGAGAAACTCACCTGGGGTCTCGCAGGCGCCATCTGCATCCTGGCCGTCCTCTCGACCTTCTGTATGCCCCAGGCCATCACCAGCAGCTCGCGCGTCAAGGCCAACGCTCCCGTAGAGCAGGCCGTCCCCGGCAACTTCGACACCCCCGCCGCTCCCGCGGCCGAGGC
>JAIDJD010000303.1 GCA_029052375.1 Duncaniella sp.
CCGTTGTGGAGGGCCATCTCGCGCTCTTCGGGCGAGCCGAGATAGTTGGGCCTGTAGCCGAAGCTCTTGGGCGAGAGGGTGCGCAGGCCCTTGGGCGTGAGCAGCTCGCGGGTGACGATGTCCAGGACGCGCTTGCGCTGGCGGCGGTCAAGGGGCGAGTAGTCGAGACCGATGGCTATGGCCATGTTGGGGCGCACGGAGGGGTCGGCATACGAGCCGTTGACGTAGTCGTAGAGGTAGCCGTAGTCGTTGAGGAATGCCTTGACGAAGGGCTCGGCCATCTTCTCGGCGGCGGCGGCGTAGGCGGCGGCCTCCTCTCCCTCAGTGAGGCGCGAGGCAAAGACAAGGGCGTTGTACCAGAGGGCGTTGAACTCTACGAGATAGCCGGTGCGGGGCACCACGTGGTATCCGCCGAGCGAGGCGTTCATCCACGACATGGGCTTGCCTCCGCCGTCGGTCCAGACCATGCCGGTCTCGGCGTCTACCTTCATGAAGGGGTGCTTGCCCTCCTGTATGAAGGCTATAATCTCGCGTATGTCGTCGAGATAACGCTCGGCGGCCTCGGGACGTGAGTATGCCTTGGCATACTGCTGGAGGGTCCAGATGGCCCAGAGGGGCACGTCGGGGAGGTCGATGCCCTGGATGTCCTTGTCCAGCTCGCCTGTCTCCATGAAGCGGCGCAGGCTGGCCAGGGCTGTCCCGGCTATCTTCTCGAAGTCTTCGCGGTGGTTGATGGCGATGGTGGCTCCGGGCAGGGCCATGAATATGTTGCGGGCGAGTATCTTGCCCCAGGGATAGCCCGAGAGGAGATACATACCGTGGCTCGTGGAGAGGTAACACTGCTTGACGGCGTTCTTGAGGCAGTTGAAGAACGAGGTGCGCCGTGTGCGGTGGGCCATCTCTTTCTCGTACATGGCGGCGAGGTCGTCGGGGTTCACTTCGCTGAGGCCGGCCGAGAAGATGATGCTCTGGCCCTTCTCGATGGGCACGTCGAAGTATCCGGGCACCCAGAGGTCTTCCGTGTAGGGGACGCCGCGCTCGAGGTCTTTGATATATTCGAATCCGTTGTACCAGTGGGGCTCGGCTGTCCATTCGGGCTTGGCCGAGAACTGCATGAAGAGGCGGGGATAGCCGTCGTAGAGACAGGCCGACACGCCGTTGGCGCAGGGAGGTATCTCTGTGTTGATGGCGTCGTTGGCCACGCAGAGCTCGTTGGCGTCGCGGAAGGCGAGCACGGGGCGGAAGCGGAGCGTTGTGGGCGAGTGGGCTTCCTCGAGGGTATAGCGGATGAGGATGCGGCTCTCTCCGGAGATGAAGATTTTCTCCTTGGTGAGGATGACGCCGCCGACGCTATAGGTGGTGCTGGTCACGCTCTCGCAGTCGACTTAGCGGATATACTTGTGTCCGTTGGGGCTCATCACTCCGCCTTGGTAGCGGTGGAGGCCAAGGTTAAAGGGTGCGCCGTGCTGGTAGACAGTCTCGTCGAGAGACGAGAGCATGACGTGCCAGGAGTTGCCCAGCTCGGGCACGGGCACCACAAGCAGGCCATGCTGCTTGCGTGTGTTGCAGTCGACTATCGTCGTGCAGTGATAGGCTCCTGACTGGTTGGTGCGCAGCATCTCTTTGGGGAGAGACTGCTCCAGGTTTATCATCAGGTTCTTATCAAATTTCAGATAGCTCATCAGTTTTTATTTAGAGGGTTTGTTTACCTTTTTTTTGGTTTCAGACTCAGAGTTTTGTCAATAGTACTTCAATTGGGCATGGCGGTAGTGGAGAGCGGACGACAGACTACCCGCGTCATGTGGTTTTTATAATAGCTTCGTCTTTTAAATTCACAAATGTAGTGCTTTTGGGCGCAATAAGCAAAAAAAATCGCAACGAAATTCAAAAGGATGTTTTATAACATAAAAT
>JAIDJD010000304.1 GCA_029052375.1 Duncaniella sp.
GTGCCTGACTGGTCGAGCTGGGGATCCGGGGAGTCGAGGTAATAGCCGTATCCCGTATAGTAGCGGGCGAGCTCGGCATACTTGCCCTTGGGATAGCGCGAGTAGTAGTTCTTGAAATAGATGCCAGAGGTCTCGTAGTCCTTGTTCTCGTAGTTGGAGAGAGCGAGCAGGTAGAGAGCCTCCTCGGCCTTGTCGGAGTTGTTGCGGAAGGCTGTGGGCACATCCTCGAGGGCGGTGGCCGCCTGGGTGAACTTCTTCTGCTCGAAGGCGCGCCTTGCATAGTCAAGGCGGTACTCAGGGTCTGAGCTCTTGAGCACCCTCTGATATTCGCCGCACGATGTCAGGGCCGCTGCCGCAAGGATTGTATATAATATATGGCGGGGTGTCATTTGTTCGCAAATGGTGGGTCTACGTTTCAAACTGCAAAATTAGCCTTTTTCCATGAAAAAAGGAAGCGAGATTGTCCTTATTTTTATAAATTGTGTTAATTTTGCAGACAAATATCTCCCCCTCCACATCAATCAAACTGCCATGCGACTCAATACCAGAATATTCCTGCTCCTCTTGCCGTTGCTTGCCTCCGACTGTCTTGCCTCGCCCAAGCGCGAGATGAGAGCCGTGTGGGTGGCCACGGTGTGGGGCATAGACTGGCCGAGCGTCCGCGGCGCCGACCGGGCCACGGCTGAGAAACAGAAGAAGGAACTCTGCCGGCTGCTCGACAGGGCGGAGAGCCTCAACTTCACCACCGTCTATTTCCAGGTCAGAGGCATGGGCGACGTCATGTACAGCTCTCGGCTCGAGCCCTGGAGCTCGTTCCTGACAGGCAGGCGCGGAGCAGACCCCGGATGGGACCCGCTCGAGACAGCCGTCAGGGAGTGTCATGCCCGCGGGCTCGAATGCTATGCGTGGGTCAACCCTTTCAGATGGAGCACCGGGACAGACTACGACACCCCGCAAGACCGGCAGTGGAAAGAGAATGGATGGCTGCTGAGACACGGCAAGTACACCGTCTTCAATCCCGGCCTCGAGGAGGCGAGAGCACATATCGTGGACATCTGCCGCGAGATTGTGGAGGGATATGACGTGGACGGGCTGGTGTTTGACGACTACTTCTACCCCAACCGCATCCCCGCCGACAAGACCGCCCCGGACTATGAGCTCTACCTTGCCGAAGCTCCGTGGATGACCTTCGGAGACTGGCGGCGCGCCTGCGTCCACAAGGCCGTGGCCGACGTCAGCGCCATGATAGCCGACACGAGGCCCGGATGCAGGTTCGGCATATCGCCTGCGGGCGTGGCCGGGAAGCATGACACCTCGGCCCGCAAGTGGGGCGTGGAGCCGTGCAGGGTCAAGGCGGCTGACTGGCAGTATGAGGAGATATACAGCGACCCGCTCGGGCTGATGTACCAGGGCACCGTAGACTTCATCTCGCCACAGATATACTGGCCAACGACACATTCTACCGCACCCTATGCGGCGCTCGCCGGCTGGTGGTCGATGGCCTCGTGCCACTTCGGCAGCCACCTCTACTCGTCGCTCACACTCGAGAGAATCGAAAAAGGGAACCTGCGCGAGAACATCCTCGATGTCGGGCGCCAGATAGACCACAACCGCGGCCTGTCCATAGACGGCAACATCGGGGTGGCGGTCTACAGCGCAAGGTTTCTACCCTTGGTCGAGGGGATGCTGAGACAGAAATTCTCCTTGCCGGCCCTGTCGCCAGAGCTGAGACACCGTCCGGGCGATGCGCCTGAAGCCCCACGCAGGGTGAGCCTTGGGAGAAGGCATCTCGAATGGGAAGGAGTCAAGGGCGAGCCGGGCGAGGTGATGCGCTATACCGTCTATATAGTGCCCCCGGGCATCAGCCACGAGGAGGCTATGGCCGAAAACGGCGACGGCATCGACGGCGGGTATCTCCACGGCGTGGTCTACGGCACAGACACAGACCTGCCCGAATGTCCGGAGGGTGCAAGCATAGCGGTATGCACTCTTGACGGCAGGTCGGCCGAGAGCCAGCCGGCATGGGTCAGACAGCGCCAGTGAATACCCCCTGGCCAGCCTCAAGCTCGTCGGCCGCCGCCTTGCAGGCCCGGCGTGAATCCTGCCGGACATAAAAACGTATCATGCTGTAGACCATGCACTGGCCCGGAGTCAGCGTGGTCGCGGGCGCCTCG
>JAIDJD010000305.1:0-4237 GCA_029052375.1 Duncaniella sp.
ATGACGTCAGAGAGGCCGCCGAAGCCGTCAAGCTCTACTCGCTTTCTACGCTTTCGCCCTCAGTCATATTGTAACATAAAACACTTAAGATCCTTGGACCAGTTTGGCATTCGCGACGCCTTCGACATAGCTATTGCGGGGCTCCTTCTCTTCTACCTTTACCGCATCATGAAAGAGAGCGGCACGCTCAATATCTTTTTTGGCGTGCTTGCATTTATAGTGGTGTGGGTGCTGACATACCAGATACTTGAGCTGAAGCTCATCGGCTCTATACTCGACAAGTTCATGGGTATCGGCCTGCGCGTCCTTGTCATTCTTTTCCAAGACCAGATAAAGCGCTTTCTTGTCGAGCTCGGCGACCACAAGCGGTGGCGTTTCCTCAAGGCTCTTTTCCGCCATGAGAAACACCGCGACAAGGGCGATGCCCGCAAGTATGTGCTCCCGATAGTCTATGCCTGCATGAATATGGCCAAGACCAAGACCGGAGCCCTGATTGTAGTGAGGCAGGAGATGTCGCTCGAGTCGTACGAGCGGTCGGGAGACATAATAGATGCCGACATCAATTCGCGTCTCATCGAGAACATCTTTTTCAAGAATTCGCCGCTGCATGACGGAGCCATGATAATAGACCACGACCGTATCCGCAGTGCGGGGTGCATTCTCCCGGTGAGCCACGACAGAGACATACCGCGCTCGCTCGGCCTTCGGCATCGCTCTGCCCTCGGCATCTCGCAGGCCACAGACGCGTTTGCGATAGTTGTGTCTGAAGAGACTGGCAACATACGCGTGGCTCATCGCGGCAAGATGACGCCTCCCATATCCTCCACCGACCTCGAACACCGCCTTTCGGAGGCCCTGGCGGCGGGGTGACGTTGGCGGCTGGCATAAGTTTTCGGCGGGCTATTATTTGCCAAAACCGAGAAAAAATCGTAACTTTGTAGCTGAATTGCGAGGCTCCGGCTGTTGTCCGAGGCCTGTCCGGAGTCCGGACTGATGGCGCACAGCGGTGCGCCGCCATTGTAACACAGAAAGATAGAACGAATTAAGATATGTCAGAAGAAGACAAGCAGAGAGAACAAGACTACAGCGCAAGCAACATACAGGTGCTTGAAGGCCTCGAGGCTGTGCGCAAGCGCCCCTCGATGTATATCGGCGACACAAGCGCCAAGGGTCTCCATCACCTTGTGTATGAGGTGGTTGATAACTCTATAGACGAGGCCTTGGCCGGCTTTGCGTCCCACATAGAGGTGACCATCAACGAAGACAACTCCATAACCGTGGTCGACAACGGCCGCGGCATCCCGGTGGATATGCACGAGAAAGAGCACAAGAGCGCTCTCGAGGTGGTTCTTACCGTTCTCCATGCAGGCGGCAAGTTTGACAAGGGCAGCTACAAGGTCTCCGGCGGTCTTCACGGCGTAGGCGTCAGCTGTGTCAACGCCTTGTCGACATACCTGCGTGCCGAGGTGCGCCGTTCGGGCAAGATATATGTCCAGGAATATTCCTGCGGCAAGCCTACCACCGGCCTGTCCGTAGCTGGCGACAGCGAGACAACCGGCACGACAATCACATTCAAGCCCGACGCAACGATATTCTCAGTCACAGAGTATGACTACAACACCCTTGCCGTGCGTCTGCGCGACCTCGCATTCCTCAACTCGGGCATAACCCTCAAGCTCACCGACCTGCGCCAGCGCGACGATGAGGGCAATCCCCGCAGCGAGACTTTCTACTCCAAGGACGGTCTCCGCGAGTTCGTCGAGTATATCGACACTAACAAGGAGTCGCTCATCAACGACGTCATACATCTCTCGACAGAGCGCCAGGGCATCCCCGTGGAGGTGGCCCTCACATACAACAGCACCTTCAACGAGAATGTCCACTCTTTCGTCAATAACATCAACACCAT
Organism: Duncaniella sp.; assembly: GCA_029052375.1. GTDB lineage: Bacteria > Bacteroidota > Bacteroidia > Bacteroidales > Muribaculaceae > Duncaniella. Next base: position 1,910 of record JAIDJD010000305.1, read on the forward strand.
CGAGGGCGGCACGCATCTCTCCGGCTTCCGCCGCGGACTCACCACCACCCTCAAGAAGTATGCCGACGACAACAAGCTCCTCGACAAGATGAAGGTCGAGATTCAGGGCGACGACTTCCGCCAGGGTCTGACGGCTGTAGTCTCGGTCAAGGTGCTTGAGCCCCAGTTTGAGGGACAGACCAAGACCAAGCTCGGCAACACCGAGGTGGCCGGCGCCGTATCCTCTGCCGTAAGCGAGGCCCTGCGCTACTATCTCGAGGAGCATCCCCGCCAGGCCAAGACCATAGTAGAGAAGATTGCCCTTGCGGCCCAGGCACGCCAGGCGGCATACAATGCCCGCAACAAGATACTCCGCAAGACACCCCTTGCCGGAGGAGGCCTGCCCGGCAAGCTCGCCGACTGCTCGTCGCGCCATGCCGAAGACTGCGAGCTCTTCCTCGTCGAGGGTGACTCGGCAGGCGGAACGGCCAAGCAGGGACGCGACCGCGTCACCCAGGCCATCCTCCCCCTGCGAGGCAAAATCCTCAACGTGGAGAAGGCCATGGACCACAAGGTGCTTGACAACCAGGAGATACAGAGCCTCTACAGAGCCATGCGCGTGACCATCGGCACCGAGGAAGACCCCAAGGAAGTCAATCTCTCCAAACTCGCCTACCACAAGATAATCATCATGACCGATGCCGATGTCGACGGCAGTCACATCGCCACCCTTCTGATGACATTCTTTTTCCGCCGTATGCGCCCCATCATCGAGCAAGGCTACCTCTATCTTGCCACACCGCCCCTCTACAAATGCACGAGGGGCAAGGCCGAGGAGTATTGCTGGACGGATGCCCAGGTGCAGCAGTTCATAGCCGTCAACGGCGAGAAGACCAAGGTCCAGCGTTACAAAGGTCTCGGCGAGATGTCGGCCGAAGAACTCCGAGACACAACCATGGACCCCGAGCAGCGCCTGCTGAAAAAAGTCTCCATATCCGATGCCGCCGAGGCAGACCGCATATTCTCCATGCTCATGGGCGAGGATGTGGCGCCGCGCCGAGACTTCATCGAGGCCAACGCCAACTACGCCAACATTGACGCGTAAGACGGTATATTTCGGGGGCAATGTGTGAACACTTTGCCCCCATTTTCTATTCTATATGTAGGGCCGCCTATATTTAGAATTACATCGCAAACGTTTTTACCCATGCCAAAATCATCAAATCTGTCCTCTAAAGCCGCGAAGCGTCAGCTCGACGAAGCCATCGAAGCCTTCGTGCGGGCCCAGGGCAACAATACATACAATTACAAGCAGGTATCCCATGCCATCGGAGCCAGCACACCCGTGCAGCAACGCAACGTGGCGCTCAGGCTCGTTGAGCTCGCCTTCAACGGCGACATCATAGAGGTGTCGCCCGGCAAGTACAAGTCGCCGCAACGCACCAGCGAGGCAACAGGCGTCTTCGTCCGCCGCAGCAACGGCAAGAACTCCGTGATCACCGATACGGACGGCGAGATGATTTTCGTGGCCGAGCGCAACTCCATGCACGCCCTGAACGGCGACCGTGTCCGCGTCAACATCGCCGCGCGCCGTCGCGGACAGGAGGCTGAGGCCGAGGTGATAGAGATAATCGAGAAGAAAGAGCAGACCTTCATCGGCACCCTCAAGGTAGACCGCCACTTCGGATACCTGCTCACAGACTCCAAGTTTCTCGCCACTGATATCTTTATCCCCAAGGCCAAGCTCAAGGGCGGCAAGACGGGAGACAAGGCCGTGGTGCGCATCACGGAGTGGAAAGACGACTCCAAGAATCCTGCCGGCGAGGTGATAGACATCCTCGGCGTGGCCGGAGAGAACAATGCAGAGATACACGCTATCCTCGCTGAGTTCGGGCTGCCATACAAGTATCCCGAGGCAGTAGAGAAGGCCGCCGACAAGATCGACGCAGGCATCACCCCCGAAGTGATAGCCGAGCGCCTCGATATGCGCGATGTTCTCACATTCACCATAGACCCTGCCGATGCCAAGGACTTTGACGACGCCCTGTCGTTCCGCGTGCTTCCGGGAGGCACATATGAGGTAGGCGTCCACATCGCCGACGTCACACACTATGTACGCCCCGACACAATCATAGACCGCGAGGCTTCGAAGCGCGCCACCTCGGTCTATCTCGTCGACCGTGTGGTGCCGATGCTCCCCGAGCATCTCTGCAACGGCATCTGCTCCCTGCGCCCCGACGAGGAGAAGCTTGCATTCTCCGTGGTCTTCGAGATGACAGAGGATGCGAGGGTGCTCAAGTATAATATAGCCCGCACTGTCATCCGCTCGGACCGCCGTTTTTCGTATGA
>JAIDJD010000305.1:4247-8032 GCA_029052375.1 Duncaniella sp.
GAGGAGGCTCAGAGCGTGATCGAGACCGGAATGGGCGACTGTGTCGAGGCCATCACAAAGCTCGACGCCCTGGCCAAGGTGTTGCGCAAAGAGCGTTATGAGGACGGCTCGGTAGACTTTGACCGCGCCGAGGTTAAGTTTGACATCACCCCCGAGGGCAAGCCTACAGGAGTATACTTCAAGGTGTCCAAGGATGCCAACAAACTGATAGAGGAGTTCATGCTCCTTGCCAACAAGACCGTTGCCGCCTTCATCGGCAAGCCCGCTGACAAGCGTCGCAAACCCAAGGCGTTTGTCTATCGAGTGCATGACCAGCCCGACTCGCAGCGCCTTGCCGACCTTGCCGCCATAGCCCGCAATTTCGGATATAAGATCAAGGACTCAGGCTCGGCCCGCGAGATCAACCGCTCCATCAACAAGATGCTGCGCGAGGTCAAGGGGCGTGGAGAGGAGAACTACCTGGCCACTCTCGCTATCCGCTCGATGGCCAAGGCGGTCTATTCCACCGACAATATAGGCCATTACGGTCTTGGTTTTGAATACTACACCCACTTCACCTCGCCCATCCGCCGCTACCCTGATATGCTGGTGCACAGGCTTCTTGCCCGCTATATGGACGGAGGGCGCAGTGTCAATCTGCAGAAGCTCGAGGACGAGTGCAAGCACGACTCCGAGATGGAACAGCTGGCGTCCAACGCCGAGCGCGCCTCCATCAAGTACAAGCAGGTGGAGTATATGCAGGACCATCTCGGCGAGCAATTCTCAGGCATCATCTCCGGCGTCACAGAGTGGGGCCTCTATGTAGAGCTCAACGACAATCTCTGCGAGGGCCTTGTCCCGATGCGCGACCTTGTCGACGATTTCTATGACTTTGACGAGAAGAACCACTGCCTGATAGGGCGGCGCCATAACAACAGGTATCGTCTCGGCGACAATGTTGATGTCAAGGTGGCGCGCGCCGACCTCGAGAAGAAGCAGCTCGACTTCGTGCTTATCGACGACAAGGGCAATCCTCTGCGCAAGGAAGACCATATGGGCCGCAAGGCGTCTGTCAAGGAGACCCTTGCCACCAACAAGCACGGCTCCAAGCGCCGCCGCAGGAAGTGACCTGTGCGATAAGCCGCGACATACTCTCGGAGCGCCCGGAGTCTGGAGAGGACACCGGGTGTTCCGGGATTTCAGATATTATTCTCATTCCCCAAAACCGATGTTAGACTACAATCATTATCTCGCTCTTGTCGATGAGGCTGTAAAGGGGCTGAGCTTTCCCGCCCAGCCGAGAGGCCTCTACGAGCCTATAGAATATACCCTCGACTGCGGAGGCAAGCGCCTCCGCCCCGTGCTGACGCTCGCCGCCTGCGAGTCTATGGGCGCCGACCCCTCTGCGGCCATCAACCAGGCCATGGCCATAGAGATGTTCCACAACTTCACCCTGCTTCACGACGATGTCATGGACCATGCCGATGTCCGGCGCGGACGCCCTACGGTCCATGTCAGGTGGGACGAGCGCACGGCTATTCTATCCGGCGACGCCATGCTCACCAAGTCGGCCATGCTCCTCGGCGTCAATGTGGGAGAGGCCCGTCTCCGTGCCGCCTCGGAGCTGTTCAACGCCACGGCCATGAGCATCTACGAGGGCCAGCAGATGGATATCAACTTCGAGTCGCGCCTCGACGTCACCGTAGGGGAGTATATGGAGATGATACGCCTCAAGACATCGGTGCTTCTCGGATGTGCGGCCTCTTTGGGCGCTCTTATGGCCGACGCCGATGACGACGCTCGGCGCCTCTTCTACGATTTCGGCGTCGACCTTGGCCTCGCCTTCCAGCTTCAGGACGACTATCTCGATACCTACGGAGACCCCGCGACATTCGGCAAGGCCATCGGCGGCGACATACTCAACGACAAGAAGACATGGCTGCTGATAACGGCGCTCAGCGAGGACAAGACCGGCAAGGTCAAGGCTCTGCTCGGCCCGGCGGAGAATCCTCAGGAGAAGATTGCGGCCATGCGCGAGGCATATGACGCTCTCGGCCTGCCCGAGCGTATCCACGGGCTGATTGCGCAATACATTGATTCTGCCATAAAGAGCCTCGACCGCATAGGCCTCGCCCCCGAGGCGCGCGAGTTCTTTGTCGACCTGGCTCTGAAATCTGCCACGCGCAAGAAATGACACAGCAGACTGTAACGCTCTTCGACACCCATACACACCTCTACCTGCCTGAATTTCACGAGGGGGGTGTCCCTGCCGTGGAGCGGGCCCGGGAGGCTGGGGTAGGGTATATGATGTTTCCCAACGTCAGCCTTGAGACTGTCGGGCCTATGCGGGAGCTTCATGCGGCATATCCCGGCAATACTTTCATGGCCATGGGACTGCATCCCACGGAGGTGGGCGAAGACTGGGAGAATCACCTCGCCGAGACCGAGCGCATACTGCGTTCGGAGCTTCAGTCATTCAAGGCTGTGGGAGAGATAGGCATAGACCTGTATTGGGACACGACCTACCGCCAGGAGCAGCTCGAGGTGTTCCGCAGGCAGTGTCTGTGGGCTCTGGAATTCAATCTGCCCGTCATCATCCATTGCCGCGAGGGGCTCGCCGAGGTGCTTGAGGTGCTCCGCTCGTTGCCCGCTGTGCCCGCCGGCATATTCCACAGCTTCGGTGGCACACCCGAGGATGTCGAGGCTATACGTTCTGTCGGCGACTTCTACTTCGGCATCAACGGCACCGCTACATTCAAGAAATCCACCCTTCCGGCAACCCTCCCGGTCATTCCGCTTGACAGGCTGCTTCTTGAGACAGACTCGCCATACCTCGCGCCTGTCCCAAAGCGCGGACGGCGCAACGAGAGCGCCTATATCGTACACACGGCCCAGTTTGTGGCCGATGTGCTCCGGATGCCTTTGGATAGGCTGGCTCTGGTGACGCTTGAAAACTCTAAAAAAATCTTCGGTATCCCTTAATAAACGGTGCCGCCGGCGCGTTATCTGTTTATGCGATACCTTATTTCAATACTTTTGCTGACTGTAACATCCGTATGCGGGCTCTGCAGAGACTCGCTATGGGTGCTTGTAGACATTCCGGTGGCCTGCATCCGCGAGGGCAAGGGGAATGTCACCGAGATGTCGTCACAGGCGGTGATGGGCACTCCGATGCTTGTGCTTGAGGATGATGTGGAGTGGCTGCGCGTCAAGGGGCCTGACAGATATGAGGGATATGTCAATATCTCAAGTCTCAAACGGCTGTCCGACAGCGAGATGAAAGCCTGGAGATGTGCGCCGAGAGTCGTTGTCACATCTCTCGGCGAGCCAGCGGTCTACAGCGATACCCTCAACCTCTCGCCCAGGGCGATTGTGTCCCAGACCGTCGACGGCTCTATCCTTGAGGGCGAGCGCTCAGGAGGCAGGTTTTCGTATGTCTCTTTGCCTGACGGCAGGGCAGGGTGGATAGCCTCCGATGCCATAACGCCGATAGAAGAATGGGCGTCAACGCCTTACGACGCTTCGGAGATGGTCGAGCGGTGCTATGCGCTGATGGGTGCGCCCTACCTTTGGGGAGGAGCCTCGGCCAAGAGCGTCGACTGTTCCGGCCTGGTGAGGTATGCTCTGTACGGACGCGGCATACTCACGCTGAGGGACGCCCGCGAGCAGATAGGCATTGGACGCCGCATCGAGCCTGAGGACACCGTCTCGCTCCGGACTGGCGACCTGCTGTTTTTCAGCGCCGTGCCGGACGGACGCATCTCTCATGTGGCGGTCTACGACCGTGACGGGAGGTATATCCACTC
>JAIDJD010000306.1 GCA_029052375.1 Duncaniella sp.
ACTGCACACCGTTGACATACAGCCCGCCGGCACGTGTGTTGAAGAAAATCAGATACACGAGGCCGAGGGAGATGAAGAGGTTCTTGACAAAGGTGGCGGTGTTGGATATGACGAAGAAGTCTCCGAAACATCCGCAGTCGTCGACAGGGTCGGCCACCATGATGTAGAATGTCAGAGGCAGCATCAGGGCCATCTGGAGAGCGAGCATCCACACGGAACAGCGCCTGTAGCACCCGAACATCAGCAGGACGCCCCAGACAAACTCGAACGCCGCGAGCAGAAAGGCGCAGAACACGACGAGGGCACCCGGCACAGGGATGTCCCACACCATGAAATACTCGCCTATCTTGATGACACTGCCCCACGGGTCGACGCCCTTGACAAAGCCCGAGACAGCAAAGGTGGCGCCGAGGACGAGGCGGACAGCCCATACTAGCCAGGCCGAGCCGAGCAGGGCCCCTGCCCTACTCCGAAAGCTTGATGAGGCCGAAGATGGCATAGTTGATGATGTCGAGGTAGTTTGAGTCTATACCCTCGCTGACGGCCGTGCGGCCGTCGTTGCCCTCGATCTCCTTGACTCGCTGGAGCTTGGTGAGGATAAAGTCTGTGTACGAGTTGACCCTCATCCCGCGCCATGCGTCGCCGTAGTCGTGGGTCTTGGCGGCCATGAGGGCGCGGGCCTTGAGCACCTCGGCGTCGTAGAGCGCGAGGGCCTCGGCGGGAGATATGTCGGCGCTGTCGGCATACCCCCTGGCGAGCTGTATCAGCCCCACGAAGCCATAATTGACGATAGCCATGAACTCGCCGTAGATGCCCTCGTCCACCATGGCCGGACCCTCCTCGAGGGTGCGTATGCGCTTGGCCTTTATATAGAGCTGGTCTGTCACCGAGCGCGGGCGCAGGATGCGCCACGAAGCCCCGTAGTCTTCGAGCTTGCGGGCGAATATGTCGCGGCAGCCCTCGATGGCCTTGTCAAACTGCTGGAGTGTATCCATATTGTCTATCAAATCATAGGTATAAAAGAGTCCGGGGCGGACGGACCGATTGGGGTCCGGCCCGTCCCGGCCTGTGGATTATGTTTCAGTCTTGGGTCAATGCGAGCGGATCACATGAGGCCCTCGACGCGCTTGAGGTTGTCGCCGTCGTTGAGATTATAGTAGATAATCTTGAGGTTGGTGAGGGCGTTGCGCATATTCTCGGGGTCGAGCTCGTAGGCCTTCTCGAGATACGAGGCAGACTCTCTGTAGATGGGGTTGAGGGTCTCCACGCGATACTTGTTGTAATCCTGGGTGCTCATGTTCTTGACAGCGTCAGAATCCTCGAGACGCTCGATCTGCTGGAGCAGGGCTGTGCCGTAGCTGAAGTTGTAGAGGGCGCCGGCGGGGTCGAGGTCGAGAGCCTTCTTGAAGAGCTCCATAGACTTCTCCTTGTTGTTCTGGTCGTCATAGAGGACGCCGAGGAGGTAGTAGTAGTTGGCGTTGTTGGGGTCAGAGCTGATGGCGTTCTGGAGTGTAGACATAGCCTTGTCGTACTCCTTGGAGTTGATGTAGCTCTGGATGATGCGCTGGAGGAAGTCAGGCTTTGCGTTGCCCCACTTGTCGAAGGCTATCTGAGAGTACTCGAGCTTCTTGGCTTCGTCGCCGAGCTGGTATGCCACGGAGTAGGCATAGTCGTAGGCGGCCATGTCGTTGTAGCCGAGCTTCATCATGCGCTCGAAGGCATCGGCGGCCTGGGGGAGCATCTCGCCCTGCCATGCGGCGAGGCCGGCATAGTAGAGTATCTGGGCGGCCATGGTGTCTGCGGGAGCCTTGGGTGCAAGGTTGCCGTAGCGGGGATTCTCGGGAATCTGGGTGTAGGCGATGAAGGCCTCGTAGGCTTCGGGATACTTCTGCTTGTCCCAGAATGCAGAGCCGACGTTGATGAAGTCGTTGAGGTGACCTGCTATGAGGCCGGCTATCTCCTTGGAGTATTTGGGCTTCACCTTGCCCTTTGCGTCAGGCACGGAGTCGTTGTCCATAGCCTTGAGGCCATAACGGTAGCCGTTCATGAGCATCTCGCCCATCTCGAGGAGGTTGACGTCCTTGCCGAGCTGCTGCTGGAGCTGGGCGTCGTCATAGAGCCTGAAGGCCTGCTTGCCGGGAATCCAGTAAGCCTGGGCATTGTTGGCGGTCTCCTCGTTGGGGAAGGCGGG
>JAIDJD010000307.1 GCA_029052375.1 Duncaniella sp.
CGGGGTCTTCCTCCTCTACCAGCCGCTTTATCTCTATGGCGATGCGTCTCTGGGAGTGGTCGCCGTCGCTCTCGGCCCCGCCGCCTCCGACCCGCTCGTTGAAGAAGAATTTCAGCGGATAGATGCCGCCCTCGGTGGCCGCGTATTTGCCGGCCGCTGCTCTCGAGATGACGGATATGTCGAGGCCTGTGGCGGCCGATATGTCTTTCAGCACCATCGGGCGCAGCTCAGACTCGTCTTCTGTCAGGAAGAACTGTCTCTGTCTCTCGACTATGGCCTCCATCACCTTCATCAGCGTGCGCCGCCGCATGGCCATCAGCTCTATGAAGTCCGAGGCCTCCTCGCGCTTGTGGGTGATGAAGGCGAGAGCCTCGCGCCTGCGGGCCTCGCCCCCCTCGCGGGTCTCCGGGACGGTGGTGTGTCCGGGCCTGAAACTCTCCGAGATTACAAGCTCGGGGATGTTGTTGGGCATGGTGACGCTGATTATGTCGCCCGGGAGTATCTCTATGGTGAAGTCGGGTATTATATGCCGTGTGCGGTCTTCTGCCACACTGGCTCCGAGTTCGGCTCCAGGTTTCGGGTCGAGGCTCCTGATCACCTCCGCGGCGCGCCTCAGCGCTTCGCGGTCTACGCCGAGCTGAGCCTCGAGGCGGTCGAAGTGGCGCATGGAGAAGAGGTCGAACCAATGGCCGACTATCTCTCTGGCCAGCCGTGTGTCTGCGCTGTCGGGCAACCTCCTGAGCTGCAGCATCAGGCAGTCTCTGAGGTCTGTGGCGCCGATGCCGGCCGGGTCGAGGCCGCGGACGCGTCCGAATATCTCTCTGAGATGTCCGGGGTCTGTCTCCACGCCGGCGTTCACGGCCAGGTCGTCCGCTATCTGCGGCAGGGTTCGGGTCATGTATCCGTTGTCGTCGAGGCTGCCGATTATGTATAGAGCGGCCGGCATATCCTCTGGCGGGATGTCTGTCTCGGCCAGCTGGCGTCCGAGTATCTCCATCATGCTCTCCCCTCCGGCCTGCTGGGCGGGCTCGAAGGTCTGTGTGCCCTGTGCGCGCCCGTATGCCTCGAATCTCGGCTGGGGCATCTCTTCCTCGCTGCGATAGTCTGCGCGCTGCAGCTCCTCGGACGTCTCGCCGAAGCTGTTCTCTTCGGCTGTCTGTCCGGGGTCGGCGATTTCGAGTGCGGGATTGTCGTCGAGCTGTGCCCTCACCTCCTCTTCGGCCTCGGCCTCAGACATCTCTATGAGGCGCACAAGGCGCATCTGCAACGGCGACAGCCGCTGCTGCAGCTTCTGGCTGAGTGTCTGCGAAAGTTTTTCTTTCATGACTTTGGATGGAATGGTGGCGGGGGATGTCTCAGAGTTCTATGAGCGAGTCGTATTCAAAGTCTCGGCTTGCCGCGGTGCCTATCACCTCGTCCCACATCATGGGGCTGAGGCCGTTGCCGGGACGCTTGACGGTGATGTTCTCTTCGGTGAGCCTCTCGCCGCGCCTTATGGGGCGGGCGGCCACAATGCTCTTGCGGGCCACTTCGATGTTGGCTATCTCTGACGGGGCCGGCTGTTTGAGGGGCGAGCCGAGAGCTTTCTCTACGTTCCTGACAGCCTTGACCATAGCCGCAAGCTCGCCGGGCGAGAGCGAGGCCCTGTGGTCCGGGCCGGGGAGGGTCTTGTCGAGGGTGAAGTGTTTCTCGATACAGACGGCTCCCATGGCCGCGGCGGCTATGGGCACCTCTATGCCGAGCGTATGGTCGCTGTAGCCCACACCTCCGGCCCCGAGCCCCGAGAGGGTCTCCATGCAGCGCAGGTTGACGTCTTCCATCGGGGTGGGATACTGTGTGGTGCAGTGGAGCAGTATGACATCCCTGCGGGGTATGCCTCCCTCTTCGAGCACTCTGAGGGCGCTCTCGGCCTCGGCAAGCGTAGACATCCCGGTGGAGAGTATCACCTTGCCGCCCTTGCGGGCTATCTTTCTGAGGTATGGCAGGTTGGTGATTTCGCCGGAGGGAATCTTCCAGTAGTCCATGCCTATGGCGTCGAGGGTGTCGATGCTCACGAGGTCAAAGGGTGTGCTCATGAAGCCTATGCCTTCCTGGCGGCACAGCTCTGCAAGCTCGGCATATGCGCCGAGAGGCAGGTGGATGGCCTTGCACATATCCAGCTGGCTCTCGCCTGTGCCTGTGGTCTCTTTCTGATATTCTGCCTTGGGGGCTATGCTCGAAATCACGAGTTCGGGGACGGCGGTCTGAAACTTGACATAGTCCGCACCGGCCTTGGCGGCCTCCCGGACCATCTGCCGGGCCATCTCCATCGAGGCGTTGTGGTTGACTCCGGCCTCGGCTATGATTATGATTCTGTTGTTGTCAGGCATTGAAAACGGTCTCGTCGAAATATCGGCATATCAGCACGCCGGGTTTCACATTCTCGATTGGTTCGGGTGTCTTGCCCATATACTCTTCCAGTATCAGTCGCGGGATGTCGGCGCCGGCGTGGATAGAGCATACGACACCGCCGCCGAGGCGGGGGTTGATCTCCATCAGCATCAGGCTGCCAGTGGTCTCGTCGCGGATAAACTGGAGTGTGACGGGCCCGCGCAGCCTGAGGTCGCGTATCACGCGGTTGGACAGCTCGACAAGCTCGGGGTAGTCTACCGTCCTTGTTCGGGTCACCTCGCCGCCGAGCACCTCTATCCTGAGTCGCGGGCTCACACAGAGCACCTTGCCCTTGGACGAGATGTATGCGTCTACCGTATACTCGACACGGTTTTCGATGTATGCCTCCATCATATACCCCTCCATGCGGCACACACGCCTGAAGTCTGTGACGTCTGTGACGAGGAATATGCCTTTCGATGCCGACCCATGGCGGGGCTTGGCTATCAGAGGAAATTTGGGGCGGCCTCCGCGGTAGGTCGGGGGGACGGGGATGCCGTTGTCGCTGAAGAGCGTGGCGGCCTCGCCCTTGTCGAAGAGTATGTGGGCCATGCGGATGGGCACGACGGGCGACCACACCGTGGTGTTGCGCGCCACAAACTTGCCGGCTATCTCGATGGCGGGGTCGACAAAGGGCAGCATTATGTCTATCTTGTATGTCTCCACGGCTTCGCGCAGGCTCTCCATCAGCTTGCGGTCTTTCCATTTG
>JAIDJD010000308.1 GCA_029052375.1 Duncaniella sp.
TGTACGGTCTCGTTGGCTCGGATATGTGTATATGAGAGAGTCCCCGTGCTCGTGCGTCCCAGCTACGTCCTCTCTGGCGCGGCCATGAACGTCTGCCACAACCAGGACCAGCTGACCCGCTTCCTCAACCTCGCCGCCAACGTCTCCAAACAGCACCCCGTAGTGGTGTCCCAGTTCATCTCCTCGGCCAAGGAGATAGAGATGGACGCCGTGGCCGACAAGGGCGAGATAATAGCATACGCCATCTCCGAGCACATCGAATATGCCGGCGTACACTCGGGCGACGCCACCATCCAGTTCCCGCCCCAGAAACTCTATGTCGAGACCATGCGCCGCCTGCGCAAGGTAGGACGCCAGATAGCCAAGGCGCTCAACATCTCGGGCCCCTTCAACATCCAGTTCCTGGCCAAGAACAACGACATCAAGGTGATCGAGTGCAACCTGCGCGCCTCAAGGTCGTTCCCCTTCGTGAGCAAGGTGCTCAAGATCAACTTCATCGACCTGGCCACACGCATCATGCTCGGCCTCCCCGTCGAGAAGCCCAGCAAGAGCGCCTTCGACCTCGACTACGTAGGCATCAAGGCCTCCCAGTTCAGCTTCTCGCGCCTCCAGGGTGCCGACCCCGTGCTCGGCGTAGACATGGCCTCGACAGGCGAGGTAGGATGTATCGGCACCGACTCCGGCGACGCCCTCATCAAGGCTATGATATCCGTCGGCAACCGCGTCCCCGCCAAGTCGATACTCATCTCCTCCGGCACCGTCAAGCAGAAGGCCGAGCTCCTCGACGCCGCCCACGAGCTGGCCAACCGCGGCTACACCATCTATGCCACCGGAGGCACCCACGCCTTCCTCAACGACAACGGCATCCCCGCCATCCGCGTCTACTGGCCCTCCCAGCCCGATATGCAGCCCCAGGCCATCGACCTCCTGCACGAGCACAAGGTAGACATGGTGGTCAACATCCCCAAGAACTACTCCGAGGCCGAGCTGACCAACGGCTACAAGATACGCCGCGCCGCCATCGACCTCAACATCCCCCTGCTGACCAACGCCCGCCTGGCCTCGGCATACATCGACGCCTTCACCACCCATCCCATCGACGAGATAGAAATCAAGAGCTGGGACGAGTATTGAACCCACTCGGCAGCCGCAAAAGCCATTAACGCTTCTTGTGGAAAAATATGGAAAGATAACTCCGCGGAATCTTGCAATCTCCGCGGAGTTTTTGTAAATTTGCATCGCAAAACAAAATAGTTCCAACAGGTATTTCTCCCACCCCCAACATCTCCTGTGGAGAAAATCGGCTGACAGAATCAAAAAGCAACACATCAATACATATCAAACACGACTATGAAGATTGAAAAGATCATCGGCCGCGAAGTTCTTGACTCGCGTGGCAACCCTACCGTAGAAGTTGACGTAATCCTCGAGAGCGGCGCATTCGGCCGCGCCTCCGTACCCTCAGGTGCATCCACCGGCGTCAACGAGGCCCTCGAGCTCCGCGACGGCGACAAGAGCCGCTACATGGGCAAGGGCGTGCAGAAGGCTGTGGCCAACGTCAACGGCCCCATCGCCGAGGCCCTCAAGGGCATGAACGCCCTCGACCAGGTCAAGATCGACGAGACCATGATAGCCCTCGACGGCACAGAGACCAAGAGCAACCTCGGCGCCAACGCCATCCTCGGCGTATCTCTCGCCGTAGCCAAGGCCGCCGCCAACTACCTCGACCTTCCCCTCTACAAGTATATCGGTGGCTGCAACAGCTACACCCTCCCCGTCCCCATGATGAACATCATCAACGGCGGCGCACACTCCGACGCACCCATCTGCTTCCAGGAGTTCATGATCCGTCCCATCGGCGCCTGCTGCTTCAAGGAAGGCATCCGCATGGGCACCGAGGTGTTCCACAACCTCAAGAAAGTGCTCAAGGACCGCGGCCTCTCTACTGCTGTCGGTGACGAAGGCGGCTTCGCTCCCGCCCTCAACGGCACAGAGGACGCCCTCGACTGCATCATCAAGGCCATCGAGCTCGCAGGCTACGTACCCGGCAAGGACGTGACCATCGGCCTCGACTGCGCTTCCTCCGAGTTCTACGAGGACGGCAAGTATCACTACAGCCACCTCAACAACGGCGCTCCCAAGGAGGCCAACGGCAAGACCTACACCCGCGAGGAGCAGGCACAGTACCTCAAGGGCCTCGTAGAGAAGTACCCCATCGACTCTATCGAGGACGGCATGGCCGAGGACGACTGGGAAGGCTGGAAGATTCTCACCGACCTCATCGGCGACCGCTGCCAGCTCGTAGGCGACGACCTCTTCGTCACCAACGTCAAGTATCTCAAGCGCGGCATCGAAGAGGGTTGCGCCAACTCTATCCTCGTTAAGGTCAACCAGATCGGCTCTCTCACCGAGACCCTCCGCGCCGTTGAGCTCGCACAGCGCAACA
>JAIDJD010000309.1:0-9823 GCA_029052375.1 Duncaniella sp.
AACGACAGTCCGGGAATTTTCTTTTCTTGGAGAATATCTGTTTGAAGGGCCAGGCCAGGATTTTGAACACAAGCCACAGGGGGAAGAATATGATGCCGAACAGCCACACCCAGCCACACCCTATGCGGCCTTTGGTGCCGTCGAATATGGAGTTGCCGGTGAGGAGGTCGATGCCGAGCAGAGCGAAGAAGTATTTCCAGAACTTGCCCATCAGCCCTGCTTCCTGTAGGCGGCTATCTGAGCGCGGTAGCCCTTGATTTTCTCCTGAGCATACTTTTTCTGAATCTTGGCGTGGTCTCCGGCAGACTTGCTTCCGGTCTTGGAGTTGTTGGCCTTGATGGTGCGGTTGTAGTTCTCTATGTCGCGCTGGAGTGTCTCGATGTTCTTCTTGAGATTCTCAATGTTGGCTTTGGTAGATGCTGAGAGTGCCATGGTCTTGGATATAGATATAGAAGGTGACGGGACAATGCGCTGGGCACACACGTGTCTCCGTCACCTTTTGGGTTAAGCTTTACTTTTTGGCTGCGGCGGCGAGGGTGTCGTCGTCGTTGGCCAGCTTGGTGTTGTCGGCGTTGGCCACCTGCACGCCTATGCCGTAGGCGTCGGCAACCATCTTCTCGAAGCTCCCTACCTTGCGGTTGGAGCCCACTACAACCTCGCCGCCCTTGGCGCCCTCTGCGCGGATAGAGGCGAGTGTGGCGTCGTCCTTGGCGGGCGACTTGCAGGTGAGGGTCGTGTAGACACGGAGGGAGAGACCGAAAGTCTCCTTGAATTTCTCTTTGAGGCCCTTCACTTTCATGCGGCCGTCAATCTTAAAATCTGCCATATGCTTTTTTTTTTGGGGGGTTATAAATTGTATGTTAGCAAAAGAAATCGAGGTCGCCGAGAGTGCCGATGATGGATTTGGGCAGACTGGTGACGAATTTGCGGATGCCGTTGATGATTCGCAACACGCGATAGGCCAGCCAGACGATGGCGCAGGGGATGGCCAGGAGGCCCACCCACCACTTGATGATGAAGCCGACAATGATCACCGCGATGGCTATGCCCACGAGGGGCAAGAGCTTCATCACCACCTTGATGACTGCCTCAGTCGTGTCGCCGTCCAGCGCCGCCTTCACCGCTTCTCTGAACGGCTCGAGCTCCGGGGGGAGGCTGTTTATGATATCGTCTACAGCCTTGGACGCAGTGTCCTTGACGGTCTTCTTCACAGTCTGCTGTGCGAGGTCTGTGTCTATTCCGAACTTGTTCATTTGCTTATCTCAAATTCGGTGCGGCGGTTGGCCTCGGGGTTGGCGGGGTCTATGGGCTCGGAGGCGCCCTTGCCTACGGCTGTGAGGCGCGAGGCTTCGATGCCCTCCTTGCCTGTGAGGAACTCGACGGCGGCCTGGGCACGGGCCTCGGAGAGCTTGAGGTTGACGGCAGAGTCGCCCTCAGCCGAGGTGTGGCCCTCGATGGTGAGCCTGAGCTCGGGATTCTGCCTGAGCACCTTGGCGAGGTCGTGCAGGGCGAGCTTGGCGTCGTCGTTGAGCTCAGCCTTGCCCTGCTCGAACTGGGCGGCATTGAAGGCGGTCTCTATCTCCTCTATCTGCTGCATATAGACAGTGTCGCGGACTATCACCTCTCGCTCGACCACCTTCTCCACCTCGACTATCTGAGGCTCGGGGGCGGGCTTGAGGAACATATAGGCCAATCCGGCCACAAGGAGAGCCACCAAAAGCCATACCCACCAGGGGATACCTCCACGCTTGGCAGGCTCAGGGGCCGCCACGGGAGGCACATAGCCGTTGAGATACTCGAGGCGATAGCCGCCCTTCTCTCCCTTCATGGTCTTCTCAAACTCGGCCACCTCGATGTCGTAGAGCTTGCCCTGCTCCACCATGCGTTCAAACGATGTCTTGGACCACACCTGGCAGAGAGCCGCCTGAGAGCCGTCCTGAAGCTCGAGCACCTCGTCGGGCTTGGCGAAATAGAGGCTCATCTTGGTGTTGAACTTCTCGGCCTCGGCCACGGGCAGAAGGAGGTCTTTCACTCCCGAGTCGGGACAGAGGCTGTCGGGGAACGCCTTGCGGAGGTCGTCGAGCGTGGCGTGGGGATACATCACCAGGTAGGCGTGCAGTATCCCGAGCGCGGTGCGGTTCTGCGCCTTGCCGTAGACTTTTACCTTGCCAGCCATGGGGTCACTCCTCGTTGGGTTCGAACGATACCTCGAGCTAGGGCTCGGACTTCACGAGGTCGCAGAGCATCAGCACGGCGGCGTCCCTGTCTATGTCGAGAGCCTCGGCCAGAGCCAGGAGGTTGTGTACCTCGCCGTAGGTGAGCACGTTGTCGCAGAGGGCCATCTGCATCAGGGCCTGGAACACCTCGCCGGTCTCCTCGTCGTCTACCTTGGCGGCATGCTTCACGGCAAAGTCGGTGGCCTTCTCCTCGTCCATGTTCTTGAGCTCGACGAGAGCGGCGGTGATGTTCATCGAAAGTTCTTTCTCGGTGAGGCCGAGAGCCTCGGCTATCTCGCCTACAGCCTCGCGTTCTACGTCGCTGTATTCGCCGTCAGCCCATACGATGGCGGCAATTATCGAGCCTAAAGTGGCTGAAGATGTTTTCATTTGTTCTTGCTGTTTTCAGGGGTTAACGGAAAAGACGCTTCAGACGGTTCATCAGCGAGCCCTGGGCTCTGCGGGCCTTGGCCATGCGTGCGCAGATGGCCTTGCCCTCCTTGGTGCGCTTGTCCACCTTGCCAGAGGCGGTCTTCTTGAGCTTCGATGTCTGTTTCTTGGGTGTGGCCGCCTTGGCTTTGGCGGCACGGGCCTTGGCAAGGCGATCCTTGAGCTCCTTATACTCCTTGGTGCGCTTGTCCATCTTGCCAGAGGCTGTGGTCTTTACTGCCATGATATTTGATGGGTTAGATTGTTATTATCGCGTAGTTGAATTTTTCGCCGCTGAATTCGGCGGGATGCCACTCTACGGAGTAGTGTCCGTCGAGCCTGAATCCCGGATTTCCCTCGGCTGTCTTGGTTTGGCGTGTCCAGTCGAGCTTGCCGTGGACGCCGCTCCTGCCCTGTGCCGTCGAGAAGGCCTCGCAGATGGTGCCTGCCCCGGGGCCTTTCAGATAGTACGGCTCATTGGTGAGTATCACGGCCAGTCCGCCCTTGACGCTGTCCGGGAAGAGACTTCTGACAATCTCTATCCGCCTCACGTCCTTCCAGAAATGGTAGCTGACAAGGTCTTGCGCCCCATGGTTTTTCACCACCTCGACGTCAGGCACAAGCGTGCCGAAGCGAGTGATGGGCGAGACCACCTTGCGTGTGGGATACTTGAGCTCTATGACGGCATATTCGCCTCCGCTCCTCACCACGAGGTCGAGCTTAAGATTGCTGTCCCACTCATAACCAGCGTCGCGGGCCATGCTGTTGGGGACATAATACTCTATCTCGACGCCGTCGTATCGGCGGGTCATATTGAGCCACACGGCCAGGTGCATCTGGAAGTCGTGCTCGTTGAACAGGATTTCGCTCCTCTCGGCCACGAATCTGCCGACATCCTCGGCAAGACGGCGCGTCAGAGAGCTACCGAGGTCAGTCTTCATACTTGCTGTTGAGCGAGTCTATATAGCGGATGATCTCAAGCAGAAGCTCCTCCTTGCTCCACTGGGGATTGACTTTCATCGGCTCATTGGAGAATTGATTGGCAAGCAGGTCTTTGTTGGTAAGAGCTCCGACATACTTCTCGAAACAGAAATCACGGTATGTGTAAGCATCGCCATTGGCTGCGATATACATCCCGTTGACACACTGTCCGAAACGGTTGATTATCTCCATTGCCACAGTCAGCTTCTTGGCATCTTTTGCTACAGTCAGGCCAAGCCCGGCGGCAATCTCGCGGAGACTACCGGGGGTTGTTCCATTGGATTCCGAAGTAATACCAAACCTACAGTATTGCTCGATAAATCTACCGTCAGAAGTCAGATGAACCGAATATCCACCAAGAGCTTTTATGTAACCTCCACATTTCTTGCCTGCATCATCATGCTTAAAAATAGAGACATAGGGGACATTGTAGCTCCTCACCACCGAAATCTTTCCGTCGGAAGAAGCTCCGGGTGCAGAGACGCAAGACTGACTTGCAGAAAGCTTGTTTATGCGGTCTTCGAGATTGTCAAGACGCTTTAAAATTCTGTTCATTTCCTCAGGGGTAAGGGTGATGGTGTCTTCATCGGCAGGTGCGGCAGGTTTCTTTGCCGTCACAGGCTCTTTGGCCTTGGCGGGGAGCGGTTCAGGCTTGCTCTCTGCGGCAGGCGCAGAGGGTGCGGGAGCGGGAGCCGTCTCCACAACCTTTGGCGCAGGGGTCTCGCCGGAATTCAGGAATGCCACGAGCTTCTTTCCGCTGCTCTGGGTGTTCCATTTGGGGTCGAGAGCAAAACCTGTCGCTGAGGCTATCTCGCGTATGGCACCCATAGCGCTTGCGCAAGCCGTGCCGGCCTTCTCGATGGAGACCTTCCCACCATCGCCGATTGTTATCACATAGTCGGCATAACGGGCTGTGAGCTGGGCCATTACTTGTTTGCGTTGATGAAGTCTACGAGTTTCGAGCCGTTATTGCGCGTATTGCTCTTCTCGTTGATCTCAAACCCGACATTGGCGGCTATCTCGCGCAGGGCGCCCATAGTGTTGGCATAGGTGCGGTAAGTCTCGATCTTGCCCGAGCCGAGACGATTGACCACGTATTCTCCGATTTCGGCCATGGTGCCGTTGCCAAACTCCTTGACGATGCGCCGGCCTGTCTCCTGGGTATTCCATTTGGGGTCAATCTCGAATCCCTTGAGCGCGGCTATCTCGCGCAACGACCCTATAACGTTGTCATAAATCTTGCATACACGGACAGTGCCGCTGTCTTCTACGGTGATGATATACTCACCGGAAATGGCTGACTTCTTTGCCATGGTACTGTAAATATGTCGAATGTAGGCCTCCGATTCGCCGCATTGCAGCGCTCATGCAATGATTGTAAGGTAAAAAAAGCGTGAGCACTTTCACTTGATGTCCGTCCCGCTGTCTGAGGCCCTGGAATTGCCCATTGCTGTAGAACGGACAACGCAGAAGCCTCACGCAGAATATGCTATAGCCTCATAGGCTAACGCTCGCGCGTAAGCCTACAGGCGGAATATACATATCCACATAAGCCATCTACCGTTGTCTCATTCTTGACAGCAATTTGAAAGTTTCCAGGTTTCAGATAGCCAAGAAAGAGCGTCGAGTAAACGCTTTTAAATTCATGTCTGCCTACCCTTCCCGCGATTCCCATGACCGGGCTTCCGCGAGACGGTCTGCAATTGCAAAGTTATAAAAAGATTTTTATAAATCAAAGAAAAAACGCTCTGTCGTTGGTCTGATTAGTACAATTGGATTAATTAAGCCTTATCAGTCTAATTAAACAGAAAAGCCCCGTCCTGTCCGGGCGGGGCTGCGGGGGTGTATGTCGCGGGAGTGATTATTCCTTATCGGCCTCCTCTGAGGGGGCTGTGTGCGAGATGGCGGTGGCGAGCTTGTCGTCGCCGGCGGTATAAGAGACGGTGATGGTGTCTCCCACCTCTATCGAGGCGTCGATGATAAGCTCGGCCAGCATATCCTCGAGATACTTCTGTATGGCACGCTTGAGGGGTCGGGCGCCAAACTGGGCGTCATAGCCCTTCTCGGCCACGAAGTCGCGGGCCTCGTCGGTGAGCACAAGGCTGTAGCCCAGGTCGGAGACGCGCTTGCGGAATCCTGCCAGCTCGATGTCGATGATCTTGAAGATGGCCTCCTTGTCGAGGGGCGAGAACATGATGATGTCGTCGATGCGGTTGAGGAACTCGGGGGCGAATGCCTTGTTGAGAGCCTTCTGGAGGACACCCTGGCTCACCTCCTTGTCTTCGGCGGGACGGGCGTTGAAGCCGATGCCGCCTCCGAACTCCTTGAGCTGGCGCGAGCCGATGTTGGAGGTCATGATGAGGATGGTGTTCTTGAAGTCGATGCGGCGGCCGAGCGAGTCGGTGAGACGCCCCTCGTCCATCACCTGCAGGAGCAGGTTGAAGACGTCCGGATGTGCCTTCTCAATCTCGTCGAGGAGCACTATCGAGTAGGGGTGGCGGCGCACTTTCTCGGTGAGCTGTCCGCCCTCCTCGTATCCTACATATCCCGGAGGCGCGCCTACGAGACGCGAGACGGTAAACTTCTCCATATACTCGCTCATGTCTATGCGTATCAGCGAGTCGGCCGAGTCGAAGAGATACTGTGCCAGCTGCTTGGCCAGGTGGGTCTTGCCGACGCCGGTGGGGCCGAGGAAAAGGAATGTGCCGATAGGCTTGGAGGGGTCTTTGAGGCCGATGCGGTTGCGCTGTATGGCCTTGACCACCTTGTCTATGGCGCTGTCCTGTCCTATGATGAGGCTCTTGATGGCGGGGGCCATCTCCTTGAGGCGCTTGCCTTCGGCCTGGGCTATGCGCTGCACGGGCACGCCGGTCATCATGGCCACCACCTCGGCCACCTTGTCCTCGTCGACGGTCTCGCGCATGGTGGCGAGCTGTCGGCGCCACTCGGCGGTGGCCGTCTCGAGCTTGGACTTCAGCTCTTGCTCGCGGTCGCGGTAGGATGCGGCCTTCTCGAAGTTCTGGGCCTGGGCGGCGCGGAGCTTCTCGGCTCCGGCCTCGGCTATGGCGTTCTCGAGCTCCTCGATGGCGGCGGGGACGGCTATGTTGGTGACGTGTATGCGGCTTCCGGCCTCGTCCATGGCGTCGATGGCCTTGTCGGGGAAGTTGCGGTCGCTGACGTAGCGCTGGGTCAGCGAGACGCAGGCGTCGAGGGCCTCGGGAGTATAGACCACATTGTGGTGCTCCTCATACTTGTCCTTGATGTTGTCGAGGATTATGCGGGTCTCCTCGGGGGTGGTGGGCTCTACCATCACCTTCTGGAAACGGCGCTCAAGCGCACCGTCGTTCTCGATGTTCTTGCGGTATTCGTCGAGGGTGGTGGCGCCTATGCACTGTATCTCGCCCCTGGCCAGGGCGGGCTTCAGGAGGTTGGCGGCATCCATCGAGCCTGCGGCGTTGCCCGCGCCCACAATGGTGTGGAGCTCGTCGATGAAGAGTATGATGTTGCGGTTCTTGGCCAGCTCGTCGAGGATAGCCTTGACGCGCTCCTCAAACTGTCCGCGATACTTGGTGCCGGCCACGAGCGAGGCCATGTCGAGCGAGATGACGCGCTTGTCGAAGAGGATGCGCGAGACCTTGCGCTTGACTATGCGCAGGGCCAGGCCCTCGACGATGGCGCTCTTGCCGACGCCCGGCTCGCCGATGAGCACGGGGTTGTTCTTCTTGCGGCGGCTGAGTATCTGGGCCAGGCGCTCTATCTCCACGTCGCGCCCCACGACGGGGTCGAGGCGTCCCTCCTCGGCGGCGAGGGTCATGTCGTTGCCAAACTTGTCGAGGGCCGGGGTGTCGCCGGCCCCGCGGCGTCCGCCCTGGGGCTTCTGAGACTTCTGCGAGGGATTGTCCGCGTGTCCGGCCTTGCCCGCAGAGGGGAACTCGTCAGCCTCCTCGTCCTCCTCCTCATCGCCCCCGCCGAAGACAGCCTCGGCCGAGGGTGTGCCGTTCTTGAGTATCTGGGACAGGGCGCTGTATGAGACGCCCGAGCGGCGGAACGGCTCCATGGCGTCTGAGTTCTGGGCATCCGAGTTGTGGAAGATGGCCATCAGCAGGTGTATGTCGTCCACCTCCTGGCTGCGCATCATGCGTGCCTCGAGGACACTGAGCTTGACGATGCGGGCCGAGAGGTCGCTCATGTTGATGTCGTCGGGGCTGAGCTGTGCGCCGCCCCCGGCCTCCGAGGCCATGGCGAGGAGAGAGTTGGTGAGCCCCGACAGGAGCTGGTCCGCGTCTGTGTTGCGCGCGGCCCGCTCCATCACACGGCGAGGCTCGCCGTCCGAATCCTTGAGCATCGACAGCAACATATGCTCGGGGAGGACAAAGCGGCTGTTGTAGCGCGACGCCTCCACGCGCGAGTTGCGGATGATGTCTTTGAATTTCTGTGAGTATGATGTTTCCATAAGTTCTTGTTGCGGTAGATTCAAGTTGGTTGCAAAAAGCGTGCCAGACTCCCGGCGGAGACTTTAAAAAGTGCTAAACCCGCAGGAGCATGGCCGGGGAGAGCCTCCCACACTCACCTCCTGACAGAGGCCGCCGAGCCCTTTTCCACCTGGACATTCTCGTACGAGAGAGCTGTCATGTTGACCGTCGACGCCGACGAGGCATCTACCTCGACAGAGCGCACCTTGCCCGCCACTGTGACCGACGAGGAGGAGGACGCGTCTACCTCGAGCCTGTCGGCCGAGATGGCCCTGAGCTCGCACTTTGCGGCCGACGAGGCATCGGCTTCTACCTTCTCTGCCTTGACCGAGGAGACCTTGACCGAGGAGGCCGACGAGGCCTCGACGTCAAGCTTGCCGCACTCTACGCCGGGGAGGACCACTGAGGCGGCCGACGAGACATCGACCTCGACCTTGGACGAGGCGCTGTAGACCAGCCTGGACGAGCATACAATCCTTGAGCCTGACGAGGCCTCGAACTCATTGAAGAGGGGCCCGCTGACAGTGACGGAGACTTTGCCCGAAGTGGAGACGGACCTGCCGTGCGAGTTCTTGGGCTTGAGTTTGATATAGAGGGTGTTGCCGCGGCTCTCGGCCACGACATTGTCTATGATGTCGTCGGGAGCCGAGATCTCTATCCTGGTAGACTTGGTGTTGGTATAGTTGTACCTGACGCTGACGCCTGCGGCGGTCGAGAGGGTCTTGTGGGGACGGTCGTAAGAGACGGTGCGTGTCTCGGCCGATGCGGGCAGGGCTATGGCAAGCGCCGCCATCAGGCCGAGGAAATGTGTTGAGATTGAAGATTTCATATCAGAGTGGATTAAGTTTATTGCTTAGTTGCGGAGGTTGCGGAGGCCTCGGCTGCAACGGCGGCAGACCTGCCGAAAAGGCGGTCGATGATGGCGGCAATGGCGCCGTCGCCCGTGACGTTGCAGGCCGTGCCGAACGAGTCCATGGCTATGTAGAGGGCTATCATCAGCGCCACAGCCTGGTCGTCAAACCCGAGTATGGACTGGAGTATGCCTATCGAGGCCATTATGGCGCCCCCGGGGATGCCCGGCGCGGCTATCATGGTGATGCCGAGCATGGCTATGAAGTTGACAAAGAGCGCCGTGCCGTGAGGGGCGCCGTGCATCGTCATGATGGCCAGGGCACATGCCACAATCTTGAGCGTAGACCCGCTCAGGTGGATGGTTGCGCACAGAGGCACAGTGAACCCGGCTATATCCTCGCGCACTCCCATCCTGACGGTCTGGCGCAGGGTGACGGGGATAGTGGCCGCCGACGACTGTGTCCCGAGGGCCGTGAAGTAGGCCGGCATCATGGTCCAGAGCATACGGAGCGGATTCTGTCTCTTGAACAGCGCCGCCACGGCATACTGAAACACCAGCAGGAGGATGTGCAGCACGAATATCACCACGATGATCTTGGCGAAGCATTTCATCACCGAGGCCACCTCGCCCGTGACGGTCATGTTGAGGAATATGCCGAAGATGGAGACCGGGAGCAGGGGGATGATGGCCACGCGTATGCACCCGGCCACAATGTCGCGCATCTCGGCAAAGCCGTCGCGCAGGACCGGACGGCCCGAAAAGGCCACCCCGAGCCCCATGATGAACGAGAGGACAAGGGCCGTCATCACCGACATGAGCGGCGGCATATCTATGGAAAACCACGGAGCGGCCCCGGCCGCATCTCCGGCCCG
>JAIDJD010000309.1:9833-10292 GCA_029052375.1 Duncaniella sp.
CGCATCGGGAAGGCCCACGAGCAGGCCGAATAGCTCAGCAGGCCGGACAGGAAGGTAAAGACATAGGCCAGCAGGGCCGTGGCCGCCAGGAGCTTGCCGGCCTTGACGCCTATGTCCGCGATGGCGGGAGTGACAAACCCCAGTATGATGAGGGGTATCATGAAGCCGAGAAACTGAGAGAAAATCCCGTTGAACGTCGCCGCCGCGCCGGCCAGCCACATGGGCGCGGCCAGCCCGGCGAGGACTCCGAGCCCCATGGCTATGACTATCTGCGCGAGCAGGGGGAGCCTCGGCGCCTTCATCTCCAGAGGGCGGACGATGCGTCGGACGGCATACGCCAGTCGCCGCGGGGTGAGAGACACACAGAGCCGACCTTGGGCCCGTCAGGCAGGCACGAGCGCTTGACCTGCTGGGCGCAGGAGCGCCTCATGAAGCCGTCGAGCCACTTGCGCAGGGTCT
>JAIDJD010000031.1 GCA_029052375.1 Duncaniella sp.
AGCGAGGAGTTTCCGGACCCCTCGGCGTTTCATTACCCCTCGATGTCTGTCATCGTGTATTCAGAGGACGATGCGGCCAATCTCGAGGTGCTCCTGCCACAGCTTCTTGACCAGGACTATCCCGCTCCGTTCGAGGTGATAGTGGTCAACGACGGAGCCGTGTCGGCCACACACGAGGTGGTGGCCCGCCTCGAACAGCGCTATTCCAACCTCTACATGACATTCACCCCCGAGCAGTCTCGCTCGCTCTCGCGCAAGAAGCTGGCCGTGACCATCGGCATCAAGGCCGCCCGCTACGACGTGGCGGTGCATACGACGGGCAACTGCCAGATACCCTCGCGCCTCTGGCTCAAGGCCATCGCGCGCCGTTTTGTCCCCGGCAAGGATATAGTCATAGGCTATGCCGCTCCTACGGCCGCCGACGACACCGTCAGGGAAAAGCGCAAGCGTCTCCACGCCTTCGACCAGGTGCGCCAGTCTGTCGAGTATCTCTCGTGGGCCATAGCCGGACGCCCCTACAGGGGGTCGTGCCGCAACCTGGCCTACCGCCGCGAGGTGTTCTTTGACAACAAGGGCTTCTCGCGCTCGCTCGACCTCAAGTATGGCGACGACGACGTCTTTGTCAGCCAGGTGTGCAACGGCTCCAACACCGCCGTCGAACTCTCGGCCGACTCGATGGCTCTATGTGTCCAGCCCGACCCGGCAGGCGCCCATCGCGCCGACAAGCTCAGATATGGCTTCTCTGCCCCGAGGCTCCGCGGGCACGCCCGCCTCTTCTTCGGGTCATGCTCGCTGGTATGGTGGCTCTCGCTGGCCTCGGCCGTGGCCGCGTCTCTGCTCGGCCTTCCCTCGCTGTGGCCTCTCATAGCCTCGTGTGTGCTGTTGCTTGCGCTCTGGGCTGTGATGTCGGTTGCATGGAAGCGCACATCGGTGGCGCTCTGGTCCAGGCCGATATTCCTTACATTCCCCTGGTTCATGACCATCCACCCCTTCTACACCCTTGTCTACAGGATAAGGTGTTTCGCCAAATGCAAAAGCTTCTACTC
>JAIDJD010000310.1 GCA_029052375.1 Duncaniella sp.
AGACAGCGGAGGGGTCGGTCCAGCCCGGTATGCGCATGGCCAGGGTGAAGCGGGCCTTGTCCTTTACGGGAGAGAGCCTGACTGTGACGGTCTCAGATTCCGGAAAGTCTGTCTCCTGCTCTATGACGGCAAAGTCTGTGGTCAGCACCGAGGGTATGTAGAGGTTGATGCCTACGGTGTCGGCCGAGTGGCTGTAGATGGCCTCGCCATAGCGGGCATGATTCTCCATGCCTGAGCCTACACAGCACCAGAAGCTGGTCTGAGGCTGGGAGTATACCCTGTAGTGGCCGGGACGCATCGGGGTGAAGTAGACAAAGCCTCCCTGGACGGGATTGATGGAGGATAGGATATGGTTGTAGAGGGCGCGCTCGTAGAAGTCGAGATACGCGGGGTCTGCCGAGGTCTCGTAGAGCATCTTGCAGAGGCGCAGCATATTGTATGTGTTGCAGGTCTCGGGGCCCTGCTCGCTCGTGAGCATTGGGGAGAAGTCGTCTGTCTGGTGGAAGTGTTCTCTGACGCTGTTGCCTCCGATGCTGATGGAGCGGCCGGATGTGACGTTGTCCCAGAAGTATTCGGCGGCCTCGGACCAGCTCTTGTCTCCGCTGATGTCGGCTATGCGCTTGAATCCGATGACTTTGGGTATCTGAGTGTTGGCGTGCATACCTGTCAGCCTGTCCTCGCGGGCCAGCAGGGGGTCGAGCAGGGCGCGGTGAGAGAATCTCCGGGCCAGGCTGATGTAGCGGCTGTCGCCCGTGATGGCGGCCACGTCGGCGAATGTCTCGTTGAGGCCTCCGTGCTCGCTGGCGAGCATCTCCTGTATCTGGGCGTCGGTGAGGCCTGAGGTGAGGCGATCCATCCAGTCGGTCAGGGCTACGAGCATATCCCTGGCCTCTGTGCTCCCGGTCTGTGTCCAGGCATCCTTGAGGCCGTTGAATATCTTGTGGATGTTGTAGAGGGGCACCCATCCGCCGTTGAGGCTGAAGCCCCCGGCGCGGATGTCGCCCGAGGCTATCTCGGCCCATATCCTGCGGCCGCCGGGCACTCCGCAGAGATATCCGTCTCCGGCGGCATCCTGGGCGCGCCTGAGCTCAGAGAGCATATAGTCGAGCCTCTGCTTGATTTCCTTGTCGCCCGTGGCGGCATACATATACGAGAGGGCCGAGAGATAGTGGCCGCCGATATGTCCGTCGAGGCCGGTGTTCTCCCAGTTGGTATAGTTGTCGGCCTTCGGCGCCAGTCCGGCCTCCTTGAGATACGGGGCCAGGAGACGGTCGGGGTCGAGGCTGAGGAGATAGCGTATGTCCATCTCCTGGGCTTTCTTGAAGCGTCCGGCAGTGAGGCGCACGGCGCTTGCGGGATACATCTCGCGCACGGGCTCGGCCGGGGAGGCGCAGAGCGGAAGTGCGGCAAGCGAGGCAGTCAGTGATAAAAGCAGGTTTCGGAAACTCATAAATAATCAGTCGGTATAGGTCAGGTATAGGTGTTTTTTTGAAAAGCAGGCTGAGTGGGGAGGCGGCCCGGTCAGGTCCGTTTGGCTCTGAAGAAGCTCTGCATCATGGCGGCCGAGGCCTCGGCCATGAGTCCACCCTCGACCCTCGCCCTCGGGTGGAACGGCGACGATGCCGCCGGTATCAGCGATCGGTAGCCACGCTTGGGGTCAGCGGCCCCGTAGACTATGCGCCCAATCTGGGCCCATCCTATGGCGCCGGCACACATCAGGCACGGCTCTACGGTGACGTAGAGGGTGCATCCTTGCAGATACTTGCCTCCGAGCGTGGATGCCGCGGCCGTCATGGCCTGCATCTCGGCGTGGGCCGTCACGTCGCAGAGCGCCTCGGTGAGGTTGTGTCCGCGTCCGAGTATCCTGCCCCGGGGGCTGACGATGATGGCTCCTATGGGCACCTCGTCGGCCTCGAGGGCCTTGCGGGCCTCCTCGAGGGCCATGGCCATGAAGCGCTCGTCTGCGGCAGAGAATGCGTTATCTCTCATTGGCGGATGATTTCTGGGCGGGGACACGCTCGCGCATCATGGGCAGGTGCCAGCCATAGCGGAGTGTGCCCCAGCGCAGGAAGAGGATGACGGCGGCACACATGGCCTGGCAGAGGATGGCCGACCCTCCGAGGAGTATCACGAGCCAGTATGCGAAGCCTCCGGCTATGCAGGCGGTGGCGTATATGTCGGTGCGGAAGAAGAGGGGCTCCTCGTTGATGAGCACGTCCCGGAGGACACCTCCGAACGAACCTGTTATCGTGCCCATTATTATGGCCACCCACATGGGATAGCCGTAGAGGAGGCTCTTCTCAATGCCGGTGATGACAAAGAGCGTGAGGCCTACGGCGTCGAATAGATAGAGCCACTTGGAGTTTGAGGTAAGCCCTTTCTTGAGGGCGGCCACTATGACGAAGGCGAGCCCCGTGACGGCTATGTACATCCACGACGACATCCAGAAGACCGGGGCGCCGAGCAGGAGGTCGCGGATGGTGCCGCCGCCGATGGCTGTGACGACGCCTATGGTGTAGGCTCCAAACCAGTCGAAGTGCTTGCGGGCTGAGAGGCGGATGCCGCTGATGGCGAAGGCGAGTGTGCCGAGCACCTCGATGATGAAGAAGATGAGCGATGTCTGCATCTTTTCAGTGGGGAGGAGAGGGTTGTAGGGTTAGCCGGTGTAGTGTGGGGGGACGGTCATTTGGACCAGCGGCGCAGATACTTGCGTATGGCGCTCATGGTCTTGTCTGTCTTGATGCCGGGGGTTATGGCGGCCAGGAGTATCTCTCTGAGCTTTGAGGGTGTGGCGCGGTCGTTTATCATGGCCGGGTCTTCGCTCCCCGTGCCTGTATAGACCTTGGCTGTCTGCTCTCCCTCCATCACTGCGAGGGCGTTCTGGGCCAGGGCCAGGAGCTCGTCCTCGCCGGGATATACGAATATGGGGGCTATGAAGGATATGTGCTCGGCCATGAAGTCTGTGATGCGCTTGCTCTGGGCCATGCCGCCGGTGAGCAGGATGGCGTCGATGTCGCCCTTGAGGGCTGTGGCCATGGCGCCGATCTCCTTGCACACGGTGTATATCATGGCGCGTATCACGAGGGTGGCGTGGAGGTCGCCGGCGTCGCTGCGCTCGAGGGCTTCGGGCACGGAGGTGGTGCCGAGGTGGGCTACCATGCCGCCCTTGCCGTGGACCATCTTGATGAGCTCGTCCTCGGTATACTTGCCCGAGAAGCAGAGTTTGACCAGGGGGCCGGGGGGGAGCGAGCCGGAGCGCTCGGGCGAGAACGGCCCGCAGCCGTCGAGGGCGTTGGTGGTGTCGATGACACGGCCCTTGCGGTGGGCGCTGACGGTGATGCCTCCGCCCATGTGGCAGAGTATCAGGTTGAGGCTCTCGTAAGGCTTGCCCGTCTCCTTGGAGTAGCGGCGGGCTATGGCCTTCTGGTTGAGGGCGTGGAATATCGAGCGCCGGGGCAGCTCGGGGACACCGCTGATGCGGGCGTAGGGTATCATCTCGTCCACGACCACGGGGTCGGCTATGTAAGACTTGACGCCAATCTCGTCGGCGAGGTCGCGCGCGATGAGGCCGCCGAGATTCGAGGCGTGCTGCATCGGGGCGCTGATCAGGTCGTGGACAAGGGTGTCCGAGACCTCGTAGGTGCCGCTCTCAACGGGCTGTATGATGCCGCCTCGGCCTATTACGGCCGAGAGAGAGTCCAGGGGGATGCCTTTCTGCTCGAGGGCCTGTTCTATCAGCTCCTTGCGCCACTGGAACTGGTCCGGGATGGATCCGAACCGGGCCAGCTCTTCCGGAGAGTGGCGGATAGAGACTGAGAGGATGGGCGTCGTGTCGTCATACACGGCTATCTTCGTGGATGTCGAGCCGGGGTTTATGGCGAGGATGCGTCTTGGCATGGCGTAGATAGTTTAGATTTAGAATTTAAAATTTATAATTCAGAATTTAGAATTAAGAATTCACAATGTATGATTCTCCATTCTGAATTTCCTAAGCGTTCAGGCAGGCCAGTGCTATGGAGTATAGCTTGGACCTGGGCGAGTCGCCTCGGGAGGTCAGCACACAGGGGACGCGTGTG
This sequence comes from Duncaniella sp., assembly GCA_029052375.1. Taxonomy (GTDB): domain Bacteria; phylum Bacteroidota; class Bacteroidia; order Bacteroidales; family Muribaculaceae; genus Duncaniella. The sequence goes on from JAIDJD010000310.1 coordinate 4,077, forward strand.
CCCACGACCATGGCGGCCACCTCGCAGCCGCCCATGTGAGTGGCGCTCTTGAAGAAGACGTTGCCGCTCTCGATGTTGGGGAAGAGCAGACAGTCTGCCTGTCCGGCCACGGCCGAGCCCTTGACCCCCTTCTCGTCGGCCACCTCTCTGTAGAGGGCCACGTCGAGCGAGAGCGGGCCGTCGAGGACGACGTCGCCGAGCTGTCCGCGGTCTGCCATCTTGGCCAGAATGGCGCCGTCGGTGGACGACACGACAGCCGGGAGGAGCTGTTCGGAGGGCGCTATGGCCGCAATCTTCGGGGTCTCCACGCCGAGCGAGCGGGCCGTGGAGGCGAGATATCCGGCTATCTTGACCTTCTGCTTGAGGTCGGGCAGGGGTATGACGGCCACGTCGCCCACGCAGAGGAGCCTGTCGCGTCCGGGCAGCTCGAAGACAGAGACATGACTCAGCAGGCCGCCCTGGGGGAAGAGGCCGGCATTCTTGTCGAGGATGCCGCGCATATACTTGTCGGTGCTGACAAGCCCCTTCATCAGCACGTCCGCCTCGCCTGCGGCCACATCGGCCACGGCGGCGCGGACACAGGCCACGTCGCCCTTGACGTCGCGGATTTCTATCAGCGAGGAGTCTATGTCTTCCTGGCGGCAGACCTCGAGGATTGTCTCGGGGTCTCCGTAGACTATGGGTGTGGCCACACCCTGGAGCGCGGCGTCGGCCACGGCGTGGAGGGTGTGCGGGTCCTGGCCGTAGGCCACGGCGAGGCGTTTGGGGCCCCGTCGCCGGGCCTCGGCCACAATCTGGTCGAGACGTGTGAGCGGCATGGTGTCAGATGTTTTTTAGGGGTTGGTGTCAGTCGTTGACTATAAGAAGGTAATAGTTTTTCTTGCCTCGCTGTACCAGGATGTACTTGCCTGCAAGGAGCATCGAGGCGTCGGCGGAGATATAGGGGTCGGAGATTTTCTCCTTGTTGACGGATACGCCTCCGCCCTGTACCATCTTGCGCATCTCGCCCTTGGAGGGGAAGACGGCGGCGGTCTCGGTCAGCAGGTCGGCGAGCTTGGTGCCCTCCTCGATGGCCGAGCGGGGGATGCTGAACTGGGGCACACCCTCCATGACGGCGAGCAGGGTGGCCTCGTCTATCTTGTGCAGGATTTCGCCTGCCTTGTTGCTGAAGAGTATCTGCGAAGCCTCCACGGCGGCCTCGTAGTCTTCGGCCGAGTGTACCATGGTGGTGATTTCCTTGGCCAGACGCTTCTGCAGGGGGCGCTGTCCGGGGTCTTCGGCCTGGGCCTTGACCAGCTCTTCCACCTCTTCTTTGGTCAGCTCGGTGAAGATCTTGATATACTTCTCGGCGTCGGCGTCCGAGACGTTGAGCCAGAACTGATAGAACTTGTAGGGCGAGGTGTAGCGGGGGTCGAGCCAGACGTTGCCGCTCTCGGTCTTGCCGAACTTGCCTCCGTCGGCCTTGGTGATGAGGGGGCAGGTGAGGGCGTAGGCCTCGCCTCCGACGGTGCGGCGGATGAGCTCGGTGCCGGTGGTGATGTTGCCCCACTGGTCTGAGCCGCCGAGCTGGAGGCGGCATCCCTTCTCCTTGTAGAGGTGGAGGAAGTCATAGCCCTGGCAGAGCTGGTAGGAGAACTCGGTGAACGACATTCCCTGCTGAGACTCGCCGCTGAGGCGCTTCTTGACAGAGTCCTTGGCCATCATGTAGTTGACGGTGATGTGCTTGCCCACGTCGCGGATGAAGTCGAGGAACGAGAAGTTTTTCATCCAGTCGTAGTTGTTGACCAGCTCGGCGGCGTTGGGAGCGTCCGAGTCGAAGTCGAGAAACTTCGAGAGCTGCTTCTTGATGGCCTCCTGGTTGTGGCGCAGGGTCTCCTCGCTCAGGAGCTTGCGTTCCTGGCTCTTCATCGAGGGGTCGCCTATCATGCCGGTGGCGCCTCCAACTAGGGCGATGGGCTTGTGGCCCGAGCGCTGGAAGTGCTTGAGCATCATGACGCCCACGAGGTGGCCTATATGCAGCGAGTCGGCTGTGGGGTCGATGCCGAGATATGCCGCGGTCATCTCTTTCTTGAGCTGTTCTTCTGTGCCGGGCATCATCTGGTGGATCATTCCACGCCAGGAAAGTTCTTCTATAAAGTCCATTTCTTAGTCTGTATTCTGGCGAGCCTGCGTGAGGCTCAGTATGGGGTTTTGATAGTTTGTTTGTGAATGGATAGCCCGTGGCAATACGGGCTATCCATCTCTAAGCGTTTTCGATATAAAGGATGTTGTGCGTCAGGCGAGGGCGGCGAGTGCGGCGGCGATGCGGCGCATGGCCTCGCGGATGTTGTCGTCAGATGTGGCGTAGCTCAGGCGGATGTAGCCCTCCATGCCGAAGGCGCCTCCGTCCACGGTGGCCACGTGGCCCTCCTCGAGGAGATACATGGCGAGGTCGGCCGAGGTGGCTATCTCCTTGCCTGCGGGGGTCTTCTTGCCGAGGTAGGCCGACACCTCGGGGAAGAGGTAGAAGGCGCCGTGGGGCACATTGACCTTGAGGCCGGGGATGGCCCGGGCGAGCTCTACCACGAGGTTGCGGCGGCGCTCGAAGGCCTTGTTCATCTCGGCCACGCACTCCTGAGAGCCTGTATAGGCGGCCTCGGCTGCCTTCTGGGCTATGGAGGATGCGTTGGAGGAATACTGGCCCTGGAGCTTGGTGACGGCCTTGGCCAGCCAGAGGGGCGCGGCGCAGTAGCCTATGCGCCACCCGGTCATGGCATATGCCTTGGAGACGCCGTTGATAATCACCACGCGGTCTGCAATCTCGGGGAAGGAGCCGAGCGAGGTGAACGAGCCTGTGAAGTTGATGTGCTCATAGATTTCGTCGGCCATGACGATGATGTCGGGATGCTTGGCAAGCACCTCCACCAGTCCCTCGAGCTCGGCGCGCGAGTAGACGCTGCCGGTGGGGTTGGAGGGCGAGCAGATGAGTATCATGCGTGTCTTGGGGGTGACGGCGGCCTCGAGCTGGGCCGGTGTTATCTTGAAGTCCTGGGAGATGTCTGCGTTGACAGCCACAGGGATGCCTCCGGCCAGCTTGACCATCTCTACATAGCTGACCCATGCGGGCATGGGGATGATGACCTCGTCGCCGGGGTTGACAGAGGCGAGAATCACATTGCAGAGGGCCTGCTTGGCGCCGTTGGACACAACAATCTGCTCAGGGGCATACTCGACTCCATTCTCCTCGGACAGCTTCTTGCTGACTGCCTTGCGGAGCGACATATAGCCGGGCACTGGTGTGTAGAAGGTGAAGTTGTCGTCGATGGCCTTCTTGGCGGCATCCTTGATGTGGGCGGGGGTCTCGAAGTCGGGCTCGCCTACAGAGAGGTTGATGACATCGACTCCTTGAGCCTTCAACTCGTTGCTCTTCTGCGACATAGCCAGTGTGGCCGATGGCGCAAGCGCCTGTACGCGCTCGGAAATATGGGTTGTCATATAGTCTGTGGGTTATTTTTCTGCAAAAATACGAAAAGGAATGGAGAATTGAAAATTTAGAATTTAGAATTGAGAATTTAGAATTTAGAATTTTGGGTTTGGGGTTTAGTCGGGGGGAGAAAAGAGGAAATATGGGGAAGCAGAGAAGTTTATTCTCAATTCTCCATTCTCAATTCTCCATTCTCAATTCTCCATTTTAATCCAGCTTGATCTCAGCCTGTGACATTTCGTCATACTCTTCCCATCCGGGGTCGTTCTCGCAGTAGACCGTCAGGGGGAGCAGGGGATATGAGGCGAGGGCCTCGTTGAGCTTGCGCCCGAAGATGTGGGTGGATGTGGCATAGAAAATCCAGTCGCGCTTGCCGTCTCCGGTATAGATGCCTGTCAGCACGGCCACCGGGTCTTTGCGGAATACCTCCTGGAGCGTCTCCTGGACCTTCTCCATCATCTCGGCATCGGCGTCTGAGGGCATTCCGCCGGGGGTGGGGGAGTCGTACTTCCACGTCACCTCTATGCGGATGCTGTATCTGGGATTGGAGCGGAATTTCTCCACATCCTTGCGTCCTGTCACCAGTATCGTGCGCCCTGTCTCTTCGCTTTCGGCGGGGGCGGTCCACCATGTGCCTGTTTCTGCCATATAAGTCGTTCTGGGTAATTGTTGCAAGGCAAAAGTAATCACTTTTTTTGACATTACGGGGATAATGACTAATTTTGTGGAACTGAAAGCCAAACTTTCTAAGTATTGAACATCATAAACTTTCTGAAGATAAATGCTTGATTTCATCACCTGGACCGCAGACCCCGTGTGGTTCAATATAGGGCCCTTTGCAGTGCGCTGGTACAGCCTTGCCTTTATGGTGGGCTTCCTTGTGGGATACGAGATAGAGTCGCGCATCTACCGCCACGAGGGCGCGCCCGAGCGCTGGCTCAGCATCCTGCTGCTCTGGACCGTGGCCGGCACTGTCATCGGCGCCCGCCTCGGCCACGTATTCTTCTACGAATGGGACCTTTACAAACAGCATCCGATAGAGATACTCTATGTATGGCACGGCGGCCTCGCCAGCCACGGAGGCACCATAGGCATCATCCTCGGCGTATTCCTCTACTCGTTCATCACCACCAAGCGCAACCCCATATGGACCTTTGACCGCCTGGTGATACCTATAGCCCTCGTGGGCGGACTGATACGCCTCGGCAATCTGGCCAACTCGGAGATTTTCGGCCATGCCACCACACTCCCCTGGGGCTTCATGTTTCTCCGCTCTCGCGAGTGGCACGAGCTCTACTACGGACAGGCGTGCCATCCTACACAGATCTACGAGGCTCTCTGTTACTTTGCCCTCTTCGGCCTGCTGATGTGGATGTACTGGAAGAAGAACGCCCAGGAGCGCCCGGGCCTCATCTTCGGCGTGTTCCTCATCGGCATCTTCCTGCCGCGCTTCCTCATCGAGTTCATCAAGAATCCTCAGGTAGAATTTGAGCAGGACATGATGCTCAACATGGGCCAGTGGCTCAGCATCCCCTTCATCCTCGCGGGCTTCGTGCTTGTGGCATACGCCATGAACCACCCCCGCCTCCGCCTCGAATTTCCCGACCGCTTCGCCGACGAGTCTCCCGCTCCCACCCGCAAGAAGTGAACGGCTGAAAGTTTTTGGCCAGTTGATTAAGTCCAGGTAAATTTTAGAGGACGCTTGGCGGCAGACGCTTGCGGCTTATAGTTTTTAAGGATTGTCTTTCAAGGATTTGATTCGGTCACAAGCTTTTCTGACGTGGTCAAGGCCGAAGAGGTAGCTTTTAGCATCAATGCCGAGCCAATTGAATAGGGTGATAGCCTTCTGATATGTGGTTTCTATGTATGTAGAGTCAAAATCAGATGTGCCTGAAACAAAGCATATCGGCTCATGGTGTGCGATACGATTGCGCAACGAGTTGATTCTGTCAAGTTCGTTAAATATAGTAGACCGGTTGTACTGTGCTTGTCGTGAAGAACGAGGTTTGTTAGGAAATATTTTTAGCAAATTATTTCCGCTCTGTCTGTATTGTACGGGAGAGAACATATATTTCCATATTCCGAATTCCATCTCGGCAAGAAGTTTGGGATGGGTATAGCCTGTCCCGCGTTGAACACGCTGGTAAGCGCAATTGATTATGTCGCGGGTCTTGTGGAGTATGGGTAGATTGAAAATGCCTCCGTTAAGGATAGAATCTCTGAGCCAGTCATTGCCGAAATGCGTTGTCATATGCCTGTCAATGGCATTGCGCAATGCAATCTCAAAGCAACTTATGATAGAGTACATAGCTTCTGATGCATGGAGATTGTAACGATACAGAATCATGGCTTTGCGCTTGTCTCCGTTGCACGCTTTGAGATATCGTGCCAGCCTTTCAGAAGATACAATCCCTTCAAAATCGTTGTAATTCATTGAAAATCGATGTTTTTATAACTTTTTGCTCCAAAGATTTGTTTTACAGATAAAAAAGCACTACATTTGCAGTGTTGAATCCCGGTAGCCCCTGTATATCAAGCTATCGGGTTTTGTTTTTTGCTATTGCAAATGTAATGAATTTATGCGAGACTGTACGGTTTTGTCTTAAGTAAAGTAACGGCTGAGGGCTTGCGAAAACGGGGGATTTTGATTACTTTTGCACTCTGAAAAAGACGTCATTGCCTCCCCGCCGCTGTGTGCTGACGGGAGGACAGATTAAAATATACCAATCATGATTGACAAGATTAACGCTATCAAAGCCGAAGTCGAGACCCTCAAGGCCACAAGCCTCCAGGCGGTCGAGGAGCTTCGCATAAAATATCTCAGCAAGAAGGGCGAGGTGAGCGCGCTCATGCAGGAGTTCCGCACCGTCCCCGCCGAGCAGAAGCGCGAGCTCGGCCAGCAGCTCAACGTCCTCAAGGAGGCCGTCACAGCCAAGCTCGCCGCCCTGCGCGAGGCTCTGGAGAGCGCCGACACCGTGGATGCCGACCTCGACCTCTCCCGCACAGCCGCGCCCATGCCCCTGGGCACACGCCATCCCCTCTCGCTCGTGCGCGAGGAGATTATCTCTATCTTCTCGCGCCAGGGCTTCACCATAGCCGAGGGCCCAGAGGTAGAGGATGACTGGCACGTGTTCTCGGCGCTCAACTTTGCCGACGACCATCCCGCCCGCGATATGCAGGACACCTTCTTCATCCAGCGCAATCCTGACGTGCTGCTGCGCACACATACCTCCTCGGCCCAGGTGCGCATCATGGAGAAGACCCAGCCCCCCATCCGTGTCCTCTGCCCCGGACGTGTCTACCGCAACGAGGCTATCTCGGCCCGCGCACACTGTTTCTTCCACCAGATAGAGGGTCTGTATGTCGACGAGAATGTCTCGTTTGCCGACCTGCGCCAGGCTCTCCTCTACTTTGCGCGCGAGATGTTCAGCCCCGACACCAAGATACGTCTCCGCCCCAGCTACTTCCCCTTCACCGAGCCTTCGGCCGAGATGGACATCTCGTGCAATCTCTGCGGCGGCAAGGGCTGCAGCTTCTGCAAGCACACCGGATGGGTGGAGATTCTCGGCTGCGGCATGGTGGACCCCAATGTGCTCGAGGCCTGCGGCATCGACTCCAAGCGCTATTCGGGCTACGCCTTCGGCATGGGCGTGGAGCGCATCACCAATCTCAAATACCAGGTCAAGGACCTCCGTCTCTTCTCTGAGAACGACGTCAGGTTCCTCCGCCAGTTCACATCGGCCCACTGATATCAATGATGCATGGCCCATGATGCTCCGTGCGTCGCGGGCCATGCATTGTATAAAGCCCCTTTCTCCGGAATGACTGTCAAGGAACGCTATGCGCGCGTGTTGGAGTGGTTTGCCCAGGCGATGCCTGCGGCAGAGACCGAGCTGTGCTTTGCCAATCCCTTTCAGCTGCTTGTGGCGGTGATACTCTCCGCACAATGCACAGACAAGAGGGTCAACATGGTGACGCCCGCCCTCTTCGAGGCTTTCCCGACGCCCGAGGCTCTCGCGTCCGCGCCCGAGGAGGAGATATACTCATATATCCGCAGTGTCTCCTATCCCAACAACAAGACACGCTCGCTCAAGGGCATGGCCTCAAAGCTCGTCGAGGAGTTCGGCGGCGAGGTGCCCTCGGACATCGACTCGCTGATGAGCCTCCCCGGAGTAGGGCGCAAGACAGCCAACGTGATACTCTCCGTGGTCTTCAACCGAGCGGCCATGGCCGTGGACACACACGTGTTCCGTGTCAGCGAGCGCATAGGTCTTACCACCAACAGCAAGACTCCGCTGAGCACCGAAAAGACCCTCATGAGCCATATCCCCGAGGATATAGTGCCCAAGGCACACCACTGGCTCATACTCCATGGCAGATATGTCTGCAAGGCTCGCCGCCCCGACTGTCTCAACTGCGGGCTGACGGGCGTGTGCCGCTACTACCTAAAGGCCGCCAAAGCCACCACCAGGACAGAGAAGTGAAACCGTCAAGAAGGACGCTCCGCGCCGTCATCCTGCTCGCCGTCATCCTCGTATGGATGGCCGAGAGCGCCGCGGGCTCGCCCTACAGGGCCAGGCGCCGCACCTTCGGCGCCGACCATCCCGTGGCCCGCAGCCATATATCCAATGTCCAGCAAGACACTACGGGGCTCATGTGGTTTGCCACATGGGACGGGATACTGCGCTTCGACGGCATCAACAGCCATTCTTTCCGCCCCATAGCTCTCTCGGACGGCGCCATAAGCTCAAACCGCATCTACAAGCTGAAGTTCGATGCGGGCGGGCTGTTGTGGTGTGTGTCCTCGGACGACCGTATCTATACCTTCGACCAGCGCACACAGCGCTTCACCGATGTCCAGGCCGGAGACTCCCTGCTGAGAGACAACCGTGTCAGAAACCTTGTACACCTGCGCAACGGCGTCACGTGGGCCATCATGCGCGACGGCACGGCTGTGCGGTTTGAGGGCGGGGACCGCACATTCTCTGACGTCAGGGATGTGTCGGCGGTGTGCATCACCGAGAAGCGCGAAGAGTGGGTGATAGGCGCCGGGGAGGCGCGCAACCACACTCTTGGCTACGGCATACCCGGACGGTGGGTCAACATTTACAGCATCAACGGACGCTCCGTGGCCATCGGCCGGGGCGGCCGTGTGGCGGAGTTTGACGCCCGCGGCGCGGCGGTGCGCCGTTTTGCCCCGCTCGGGCCAGTGAAAGCCAGAATCAACTACACAATGCGTGTGGACGATTGCGTGCTGATGGCCACAGACGCGGGCATATATGGCGTCAACCTCCTTGACGGCAAGGAGATGAAGTATTCGAGCCATGCGGCCACGTATCTCTACAAGGACTCGCGCGGACGTGTATGGGCCTTCGGCGACCCCGGCCGTGTGACGCTGCTGGAAGACCCCGACGCAGGCGGAGCCAGAGAGCTCGTCACGTTGGCGGCTCCGGTGCCCAGAGAGGGACGGCCCCAGCATATAGCCATGGAGGACGCCGCGGGCAACGTGATAGTGATGCCGCGCGGGGGTGTCCTCTCGAGGTACAATCCCGTCAGCGGACAGCTCGACCCTGTCGAGGTGCCTGACGCCACCGGGATGCCGGGATGCTATTCCTCGGCCGAAATCAAGAAATTTCTTGTGGACCACGACCGCAACCTGTGGGTGTTCCATCAGGCCGGAGCCGACTGCATCACCTTCCTGCCCGAGTGTTTCGAGTACAGGCGCAATCCGTCCGGCGCAGAGGTGAGGGCTCTCATGGCCGACAGCCGTGGACGGCTGTGGACTGCCGACCGCGACAACCTGCTGCGTGTAGGGCCTGACCGCTGGCTGACGCCTTCGGGCACACTCTCGGCTGTGCCCCGTCCGCTGACATCATATCCCGTCTATGTCCTGCGCGAGTCTCCCGACGGCTCTGTCTGGGCGGGCACCAAGGGCGACGGGCTCTACATAATCTCGCCGCGCGCAGACGGACGCTTTGACATCTCGCATCTGCTCACCAGTCCCTCGGACCCGCGCTCGCTGCGCTCGGATACAATCTACGACATAAAGTTTGCCCCGGACGGACGTGTTTGGCTCGGGTCTTACGGCGGAGGCCTGTCGCAGGGGCGCCGCGCCGGAGACCGATGGGAGTTCGAGAATGTCCCGGGACAGCCCCGTGGTCTGAAGATACGCACGATACACGAGACTGCTGACGCCCTGGCGCTGGCCACGGCCGAGGGGCTCGTGGTGATGGACAAGAAGAGCGGACGGTTAGGCACCGTGACGGGTTCGGCATCCCGGTCGGGGCTCAACGGCAACGACATCATGGGCTTTGCCTCCGTGGCCGACACTTCTTATTTCTGTGTGTTCGGCGGCGGCCTCTACAGTGTCCCGGAGCGGTCTCTGACCTCTGCCTGCATCAGATTCAGACAGGTGTCTCTGCCCCCTGAGAGCGCTCCGAGCCGTCTCCGAGGCATGGCTTGCGACGGACGGCGCCTCTGGATAACGGACGAGTATTCGCTCACGGGCTACGACACCTCGGCCGGCCGCTGTGTCAACTTCGGCTCGGAGAGCTTCGGCAACCAGATATCGCTCTCCGAGGCCGCTCCCGTCATCGTGGGCGACACTATCTTTATCGGCGCCTCGTCCGGGGTGCTGCGCTTTGTCCCGGCCCAGGTGATAGAACACAGGCCCCGCAGGCGCATAGCCATCACCGGCGTCAGGTATCGCAACAGTGCCGAGATAACGCCGATGGCCAATCCCGACAGCCTCGTCGTCGACCCGGACCACCGCAGCTTTGCGCTCTGCATCTCGGCCATGGAATACGACTCGCCCGGCAGCGCACACTTCCGCTGGCGCCTCGCGGACGACCCCGAGGGGTGGAGCTATGTGGAGGGCCCGCAGCCGACAGTGGCCTTCGACAATCTCTCGGCCGGCACACACCTCCTGGAGATAGAGGTGACAGACCATGACGGCAACTGGCAGCGCCCCGGCCGCGTCTTCACCCTCGAGGTGACTCCGCGCATTACCGAGACGCTGTGGTTCAGCCTGCTGATGGCTCTTCTGGCCTCGGCTGTGGTGTGCGGCGTCATATGGTTTATCCTCTACCTGCGCCGTATGCGCAATCTGATACAGAACAAGTATTCTCTGCTCATGGCCGCCGACCGCATACACAGCGACTTCGGCATAGTCTCAGGCGATACGTCTCCGCGAGACGACCGTGCGGCGCGCCAGCGCGAGTTTGTCGAGAAGTGTACGGCCTACGTCATAGCCAACATATCCAATCCCGACATGGTGGTGGAAGACCTTGCGCGACATATGGGGATGAGCAGGACGGCTCTCTACAGCATGATGAAGGGTGTGGCCGAGGTGACCCCCGTCGACTTCATCAAGCAGGTGCGCATCAAGCAGGCCCTGCTCCTGCTCGACAAGGGGGGAAAGTCTATCTCGGAGGTGGCCTATGCTGTCGGCTTCTCTGACCCTAAGTATTTCTCGCGCTGTTTCAAGGCCGAAATGGATATGACGCCAACCCAGTATCTGGATTGGCGCCACGTCCAAGAGAATTAACAGTCTGGCTTTTTAGCCTCGGGTATATAAGTGTTTAGAGAATTGTCTTTGCCGTGCCAGGCAGGCTGCGGGCCGCGGCGGCCAACCGGGGTTCGCGGGAGAGCAAGGGGAGTGTCTGTCTGACGTTGCAAAGATACTCTCCGGACCGCCGTAAACGGGTGTAAATTTTGTCAAAAACGGGTGGAAAAATTCGGCGGAGCCCCTCTGTGTGCCTCAAATGACAGTTTTTGCCCGTCAGAGGCCTCGTTTCAGCCAGGCGCCCGACGTGAGCCTCCAGAGGAATATGGCGCCGCGGAAACACAGCTCGATACACATGGCCAGCCATACTCCGTCGAGCCCCATGCGCGGGGCCAGGATGGCGGCGAGCGGCAGGCGCACCAGCCATATGCTGCCGAAGTTCATGCAGGCGGGCAGTATCGTGTCGCCCACTCCCACCATCACTCCGTAGGCCACTATGGCGGCGGCGAACATCGGTTCGGCGAATGCCTCGATGCGCAGGGCCGAGGCTCCCATCTCCACTATCCCCTCCACGGGGCTGAGCAGGCTCATGACCGACGGGGCGAAGAGGTAGAGCACGACTCCCATGGCTGTCATGGTGGCCATGCCGGCCGCTGTGGTGATGTATCCGAAGCGCTTGGCCAGGTCGAGCCTGCGGGCTCCGTAGCTCTGGCCCACGAGGGTGGTGGCGGCGTCGGCTATGCCGTAGCCCGGCATATAGCAGAGGCTCTCGGCTGTGACCGCAAAGGCGTTGGCGGCTATGGCCAGGACGCCCAGCGGGGCCACGATGACGGTGACGGCTATCTGAGCCCCGCAGATCACGGCGTGCTCGAGCGTCATGGGGGCCGATACCTTGAGTGCGTTGCGCAGGACGGGTCGCGTGGGGCGGAACGAGCCTGTGGTGCCGCGGAGCATGATGTCGGGCTGTCTCCTCAGCAGGTACCACATCATCAGCCCGGCCGAGACACACTCGGCGGCCACGGTCCCGAGCGCGGCGCCAAGCACTCCGAGGCCGGCGCCAGGGATGGTGATGGCGAGGCCGCAGGCAGAGACCTCGCGCGTGGGGAATATCAGGAAGAAGTTGAAGACCACGTCGAGGAAACACATCAGCACGCTTATCATCCCCGGCACTTTCATGTTGCCCGAACAGCGCAGCATGGCGCCTCCGAGATAGCTGAGCGTGAGCACGGGGAGGGCCGACACGAAGACCAGGAAGTAGAGCGAGGCGCCGGCGCGGACGCTCTCCGTGCCTCCGAGCCACCGTGGCAGGGGGCCGGAGATGGCCACGCCGATGACGGCCATCACCACTCCGAAGAGCAGGCATCCCACGATGCTCTGGCGCAGTATGGAGCGGGCCTTGGCGAAGTCGCCTGCACCCACCGAGTGGGCCACCTGGACGGAAAATCCGGTGGTGACCATCGAGCAGACGCCCCAGAAGAGCCAGAGCGTCGTGGACACGAGGCCTACCGACGCCGATGGGTCGGCGCCGAGACGCCCTACCATGGCGGCGTCGATGTACTGCATCAGGATGCTCGAGAGCTGGGCCATCATGGCCGGCCACGAGAGCATGGCCGTGAGCCTGAGCTGCTGGCCGAAGCTGAGAGGCTTGCCTGAGCGTATGAGCGAGATGTCTGTCACAGCCCTGCGAGTGTGGTGCATATGGCCTCGAGCGCGGCCTCGAGGCGGGCGCGCTGTGTGGCGATGTTGAGGCGTATGAAACGGGCGTCGCCATACATCTCTCCGGGGCTGACGCGCACGCCGGCCTCGGAGACGAGCAGGCCCGCGATGTCGGGGTGCTTGTCTGTCAGCGCGCTGACGTCGAGCCATACGAGATACGTGGCCTCGAGGCGGCAGACGGGACAGGAGGGGAGCCTGCGGCGCAGTGTCTCGCGCGTCAGCTCCCAGTTGGCGTGCAGGTAGGCGCGCAGTGAGTCGAGCCACGCGCGTCCATCGGGCGAGTAGGAGGCTTTGAGGGCCTCGACGCCGAAGGGGTTGACGTCACACACCTCGTTGATGTTGATGGCGCGGTCTATCCTGGCCCTGCGCTCGGCGTCGCGGCAGACGATGTTGGCTATCTGGAGGCCAGCGGTGTTGAAGGACTTGGAGGGCGAGAGGCAGACTATCGCGTCGGGGGCGATGGGGCCGTAGGGGTTGTAGGACACTCCGGGAGGGGTGAGCTCGCAGTGTATCTCGTCGCTGACGACGGCCACTCCGTGGCGCCGGGCGATGTCTCTCAGCCTCTCAAGTTCGGCGACGCTCCAGAGGCGTCCGGCCGGGGTGGGCGGGTTGGGGTGGAGGTGCCTGGTGTTGGCCGGGGCGGGGCCCCGCGCCCCGCGCCCGCGCCCAGAGCTGTTTTTATCCTGTAGTCTGCCGCCGTAGCTTTCTTGTACTGGCTCGGTGGCCCTGAAGAGCTAAGCTAAGCTATACCTCTGGCCACGCACCTGATTCCAGCTGCTCACTGCGTCCAGTGTGCCCGCTGTTT
>JAIDJD010000311.1:0-4094 GCA_029052375.1 Duncaniella sp.
ACGGGTCCGAGCGCGGCAGCTTTGTGCGCAAGGCGCTTCTTATGAGGATGCTCCACAAGCACGGCATACCCGTGGTGCTACACCACCACGGCGCCGAGTTCGAGCCCTGGTATGCCTCTCTGCCGGGATGTGCCCGGAGATGGGTGGACGGCGTCCTGGCCGAGGCCGACGCCAACGTGGTGTTGAGCCGCAGGCTCATCAAGGGCATCCGCACCAAGGCCCCCGGGGCGCGAGTCGAGGTGCTCTACAACGCCGTCGAGGTGCCTCGCGCCAACCTCTACAACAAGAACGCCCGCGGCATCCTCTTCCTGGGACGGCTCGGCGAGCGCAAGGGCACATACGACCTCATAGCCGCACTCAAGGCCATAGACGGCGAGCTGCCCGAAGAGGTCAAGGTCTACTTCTGCGGAGACGGCGACACCGAGGGCGTGCGCAGGCGCGTCAGAGAGGCGGGGCTGGCACACCGCACGGCCCACATAGGATGGACCGACGGCGAGCTGAAACAGCGCATCCTCGACAACACTATGGTGAACATACTCCCATCCTACAACGAGGGTCTCCCCATGACCATCCTCGAGACAATGGCGCGCGGCATCCCCAACATCTCAACGCCCGTGGCCTCGATACCCGAGGTGATAACGGATGGCGTCACGGGGCTCCTGGTGAAGCCCGGAGACGTCGAGGGGATAGGACGCGCCCTGCTCAGCGTGGCCTCGAGCCAGACGTTGAGAGACAACCTGAGCCGCGAGGGCTACGAGTTTGTCTCAGACTGTTTCGCCCTGCCCGCCAACATCGAGAGGCTCACCAACATCTACCGCTCGCTCACTGCACCTCATAGTTGAGGATAGCCTCGACGACGTAGAGCTTGAGGATGTCCGAGCGGTCTACGTCCATGTCGTCATACGCGGGGTTGTCTGAATGGAGCACTACCTGGGAGGGGTCGGGATGGCGCCTCAGATACTTTATAAGGCGGTATTCCTCAAGCTCGACCACATAGATCTGTCCCCAGGCTATATGGCGCATATCCTTTATGCGCCTCACGGCCACGTATCCGCCGTTGGCTATGCGCGGGGCCATGGAGTCGCCCCTGACCTTGACCACCGAAGAGTCTGGGCTGAGGCCGGGGATGTCGATGGTGCCTACCGGAGCCGTCTCGCCGAAGAGCCTCTCGAGGCTGCGGCATCCGGCCGTCACGTCTATGTCGTAGACAGGTATAGGGCCGGGGCGCTCGCCGGGCTCGGGCATCGGGAGTGTCTCGACCTGAGACGGCTTGTCGTAGGGCAGCCCCTCGCCTGTCGTGAGCCATTTCTTGGAGATGCCGAGGTCGATGACGATGCGGTTGACCAGCCCCTCCGTGAAGGGGAGCTTGCCTGAAAGCACCTTGGAGAGATTGGAAGGGTCGAGCCTCAGCCTCTCGGCCAGCCTGCGCTGGGTCATGCGGTGAAGCTCCATGATGTGTCTGAGACGGGCAGTGATGGATTCCATAATCTTGGCTTGTCTGCGGTTGTGTTTCTCTAAGCATTGGTTTTACGCCCACAAAAATACAAAACCATTGGCACACAACCAAGCAAAGCGACAAGAAAAACAGAACGGCGCCACATACCTCACTCTGATTAGAGGCATGGCATAAATACCTAAAATTAGGTATTCCACGGACTGGCTGGCAGGTTTATTTTTGCAGAAAATTTCACGTCATGTACATAAAACTATTTATTGCTTTCTTAATCTCTGTATTATCAACAACTTACGTCAGTGCAAATCCCCGGGCAGTCTCCGATGCGAATATCGTAGGCCACGTAGTAGACAAGGAGACCGGCGACCATATGCCGGGCTGTCTTGTCCAGATACTCAACACAGACTATTCCGCCATGACAGACGCCTCGGGCCACTACACCTTCCGCGACCTTAAGCCCGGCAACTACGAGATACAGGTCTCGTTCATGGGCTACCGGACCATGACCAAATCTGTCTCTGCGGCCGCCCACAGGACCATAGAGCTCAACTTCGAGGCAGAGCCGGACGCCTTCATGCTCGACCAGGTGGTGGTGACCTCGTCCAAGACCGAGACACGGCGCAGGGAGAGCCCCTCGCTCGTCAACATCGTGTCCGGCAAGACATTCATGAATGCCGGGGCCTGCTCGCTTGCCGACGGCCTTGACTTCCAGCCCGGAGTGAGGGTTGAGAACGACTGTCAGAACTGCGGCTTCACCCAGGTGAGAATCAACGGCCTCGACGGCCACTACTCACAGATACTGATGAACTCGAGACCCGTGTTCTCAGCCCTGGCCGGCGTCTACGGTCTGGAGCATATCCCGGCCAACATGATAGACCGCGTAGAGGTGATGAGAGGCGGCGGCTCGGCCCTGTTCGGCTCCTCGGCCGTCGGAGGCACCATCAACATCATCACCAAGGACCCGCTGTCCAACTCGGCGCAGGTCTCGCACACGCTCTCGTCCATGGGTGTCTCAGGCGCCCTCGACAACAACACCACGGTGAACGCCTCGGTGGTGACCGACAACAACAAGGCCGGCATCTTTGTCTACGGACAGAGCCGCTCGCGCGACGGGTATGACGACAACAACGACGGATTCACAGAAGTGGCACAGCTCAAGAGCCAGACACTCGGAGCCCGCACCTTCCTGAGGACCTCAGCCGACACCAAGCTCACGCTCGAATACCACTGCACACACGAATACCGCCGCGGCGGCGACAGGCTCGACCAGCCTGCCCACATGGCCCTGATAGCAGAGCAGGCCGACCACTATATCAACGCAGGCGAGGCTACCTTCGACTGGTGGCTCCGCGACCGCAGGGACAAGCTCTCTATCTTCGCCGCCACCCAGAACACAAGGCGCAAGAGCTACTACGGCTCGGACATGGACCCCAACGCCTATGGCCGCACCTCAGACATCGTCGTCACCGCAGGCTCGCAGTGGACCCACCCGATAGACCGTTTCATCTTCATGCCTTCCGAGCTGGTGGCCGGAGTGGAATACTCGTACAACCGCCTCCACGACGTGACCGTAGGCTATGGCCACGACATACTCCAGAACATAAACATCTGCAGCGCCTATCTCCAGAACGAGTGGAAGAACGAGCGCTGGGGCTTCCTCGCAGGAGCCCGTGTGGACAAGCACTCCCTGATCAGCAACCCCATTGTCTCGCCGCGCGTCAACATACGCTGGAACCCTTCGGACAACCTCAATTTCAGAGCCTCTTACTCCACTGGATTCCGCTCTCCGCAGGCCTACGACGAAGACTTCCATGTGGCCATCGTCGGGGGCGAGCGCGTCGTCACAGTGCTTGCGCCCGGCCTCAGGCAGGAAAGCTCGCAGAGCGTGAGCCTCTCGGCCGACCTCTATCACAGATTCGGCAACGTGCAGACCAACCTTCTTATAGAGGGCTTCTACACAGACCTCAGAGACGTCTTTGCCCTGCGCCAGCTCGAGGGCACGGATGCCAACGGCAACGCCGTGCTCGAGCGCTACAACGGCTCCGGGGCCCGCGTCATGGGTCTAAATCTCGAGGCAAAGGCATACTTCTCGAGCCACTTCGACATACAGTGCGGCGTCACTCTCCAGCAGAGCCGGTACAAACAGCCCGAGGCCTGGAGCGACAACCCCGACGTCCCCGCCGTCCGCAAGATGTTCAGGACACCTGACGTGTACGGCTACTTCACAGCCAACTGGGAGATAGTCCACTCTCTGCGCGCAACCTTCACCGGCACAGCCACAGGCCCCATGCTCGTACAGCATATGGCCGGCTCGGGCACAGCCACAGACCTGGCAGTGACCACACAGTCGTTCTTCGACGCATCGGCCAAGCTGACCTATACGTTCAAGCTCTTCAACCGCGCCAATCTCGACGTCTCGGCCGGCATCTCCAACATCTTCAACTCTTACCAGCGCGACTTCGACAGAGGCCCTCTCCGCGACTCAGGCTACATCTACGGTCCCACCCTTCCGCGCAGCCTCAACATAGGCGTCACCTTCAACATCTGACATCCCGGGCCTTCCCGCAAAAAGACAGGCGCCCCGCTCTTGCCCCACCGGGCGGGGGGGGGTTGTTACATAATGATTGTCTTTCAGAGAAAA
>JAIDJD010000311.1:4104-7116 GCA_029052375.1 Duncaniella sp.
CCGCGCGCGTGGGGGGGGGGCGCCTCGGTTTTATACAGAGTCTGATGGATTCAGCAGGCTATCATGCCTTGGCGGCATTCTTGCCGGCGCGGCGGGCGTCGGTGAGATAAGCCACGGGAGCGGCCACGAACATCGTGGCGAAGGTGCCGATAACCACACCCCAGATCATCGCGAAGACGAACGAGCGGATAGCGTCGCCGCCGAGGATGAAGATGCAGAGGAGCACGAGCAGGGTGGAGAACGATGTCATCACCGTACGTCCGAGGGTCGAGTTGATGGACGAGTTGATGGTGTCGTAGAAGTTCTGCTTGGGATAGAGGCCTACGTTCTCGCGCACACGGTCGAAGACTACCACGGTGTCGTTGATCTGATAGCCGATGACGGTGAGGATGGCGGCGATGAACGACTGGTCTACCTCCATGGCGAAGGGGAAGACGCCCTGGAAGAGCGAGTAGAAGCCGATGATGGTGAAGGCTGTGAAAGCCACTGCGGCGAGGGCGCCAACGGAGAAGGCCACGTTGCGGAAACGGATGAGGATGTAGAAGAACATGGCTATGAGGGCGATGGCCACGGCGATGTATGCGTCTGTGCGCATATCGTTGGCCACGGTGGGGCCTACCTTCTGGGACGACTGTATGCCGACGTTCTCGTTGGTGGTGGAGAAGTCTTCCATGCTCATGTCGCCGATCTCGTTCTTGAGACCGTTGTAGAGTATCTCGGTAATCTCGTTGTCGATGCCTTCCTCCTCAGAGTCTATCTTATAGTTGGTGGAGATGCGCACCTTGGTGTTGTCATCGATGGTGATGACACTGAGCTGGGCGCCGTCGAAGAGGGGCTGGAGCTGCTGCTGGAGCACATCGGTCTTGACGGGATGGTCGAACTGCACTACGTAGTTGCGGCCGCCGGAGAAGTCGATGCCCTGGTTGAGTCCGCGGGCGAAGAAGCTGATGACGAGCACCACAACCATGGCGAGCACTACAGAGAAGCTGACCTTGCGTGCGGCCAGGAAGTTGTAGTTAGAGCCGGTGAACATCTTGGCCACGAGGGGGGTCGAGAAGGTGAGATTCTCAAACGCCTTGGTCTTGGCGAAGGCCAGGTAGATGAGGCGGGTCAGGTAGACTGCGGTGAAGAACGAGCAGATGATGCCGATGATGAGGGTGGTGGCAAAGCCCTTGATGGGGCCTGTGCCGAAGAGGAGCAGGATGACGCCGGTGATGATAGAGGTGAGGTTGGAGTCGAAGATGGCCGAGAAGGCGTTGCTGTAGCCGTCCTGGATGGCTGTGCGGACGCCCTTGCCGGCGCGGAGCTCCTCCTTGGCGCGCTCGTAGATGAGCACGTTGGCGTCCACAGCCATACCGAGCGCGAGCACGATACCGGCGATGCCCGAGAGGGTGAGCACGGCCTGGAAGGAAGCGAGGATGCCGAAGGTGAAGAAGATGTTGAAGATGAGGGCCACGTTGGCTATCAGGCCGGGGATGGGGCCGTAGACGAGGCACATGAAGAGCATCAGGAGCACGAGGGCTATGATGAACGACCAGAGGCCGTCGTGGATAGCCTGCTCGCCGAGCGAGGGACCGATGACGGTGTCGGAGATGATGTCGACCTTGGCGGCCATCTTGCCGGACTTGAGCACGTTGGCAAGGTCCTTGGCCTCGTCGGTGGTGAAGTCGCCGGTGATCTGCGAGCGTCCGCCCTCGATTACGGAGTTGACGCGGGGAGCGGAGTAGACATGGTCGTCGAGGACGATGGCCACCTGCTTCTCGATGTTGGCGGCGGTGATGCGTGCCCACTGGCGTGCGGCCTCGGGCTTCATGTTCATGGAGACGTAGTTGCCGCCCTGCATTGCGTCGTAGTCAGAGGTGGCAGTGGTGATGACGTCGCCGCTGAGCGCGGGCTTGCCGTTGGTGGTCTTGAGGGCCACGAGCTGGTAGATGGCCAGGTTGCGCTTGCCGCGGAGAGAGTCGTTGATCTGAACCACCTCGGGCTTGAACTCCCATGCGAGCTTGACGTTGGAGGGGAGGACGCGCTTGGCGGCGGGAGATGCGAGCAGGGCGTCGATGGTGTCGCGGGCGGTCTCAGCGGCGGCGCCCACACCGATGAGGTTGCGGGGGTTGCCTACCTGGAGGAAGTAGTCGAAGAGACCCTTGCCGTTGCCTGCAGTGTCGGCGCGGAGGGTGTTGTCGAGCTGCTGGAGGGCGCCTGCGATGTCGCTGAAGGGCACGGTCTCGTAGAACTCGAGGTTGGCGTTGCTCTTGAGGAGCTCGCGCACACGCTCGTGCTCCTTGACGCCGGGGAGCTCGAGGAGTATCTGGCCGTCCTTCTCAAGCTCCTGGATGTTGGGGGCTACGACGCCGAATGCGTCGATACGGGTGCGGAGCACGTTGGTCGAGGAGCTGACGCGGTCCTTGACCTCCTGGCGGAGGGCGTTCTTGACGGCGTCGAAGCTCTCGCCGCGCTTAACCTGGTCGCGGAAGACCACGGAGAGGTCGCCCTGGGGGTCGAGCTTGCGGTATTCGTTGCAGAAGAGGTCGATGTAGTCGGCAGACTTGTTGACCTTTGCCACGGAGTCGGCGTTGGCCATGGCCTGGTTGAAATAGGGGTTGCCCTCTGCATTGGCCATGGAGCGAAGGATGTCAGGCACCGAAACCTGCAGGGTGACGTTCATGCCTCCCTTGAGGTCGAGACCGAGGCCTACGGCCAGTTTCTGTACTTCATTGAATGTGTAACCGAGATAGACCTTTTCGTTGGCGATGTTCTTGATGTAATCGCTGTAGGCCACGCGTCTGGTGTCAGGCGAGTTGTTGTCCTTGGCGGCTTCTGCGGCGGCATACTCGGCCGCCTTCTTCTCGTAGTGATTGGTCACTGCGGTGAAGGAGAGGTAGAAGGCGCAGATGAGTACCATGAAAATGGCAATCACTCCGGCAACAACACTACCCAAAGATCCTTTGCTTTGCATTGTGTTGAAATGGGGTATTAATTAAGTTAAGAATTTGATTTGCAATAAAATGCAGG
>JAIDJD010000312.1:0-4236 GCA_029052375.1 Duncaniella sp.
TTCGTGGCAATGCGGTTGGGGCAAACGTCACGAAGCCGGGTGCTCACGCATACGGCTTCGACAATCTAAACCAAAAATACCATTAAATCAAAACCTAAACATGAAATATCTTAACCTTAAAAACCAATCTTTTTTATTGTTACCTTTCGGAAGCCGGTCGGGGAGAAGTTCTTTTCCCCTTCCGACATCACAAAGGTAGCGCGTCCGCCACACCCAGCAAAATTTTACGAGAACAATGTTACACATAAATTTTAGAATTTTATCAAAATACGCGTAATTATCTGTGTTTCTGCACAATAGATACAAGTGTAGAAAATTACAAAAATGTTACAGTTAACGAGATTGTTACAGAAAGCTCAGAGCCGGAGGCACGGGGGTATGAGCAAACCCTTTCCGTTGAGGGGTGGCCTCCGTCAGGGTGGTGATATGAGGATGCCCCAGAAGGGGCATGACAGAGGAAACCCCAGGGTGGACGGGCGGAGACGCAGTCCGCAGCCCGGCCTCCCTGGGGTCAGACAGGATAAAAAACATACAACCCCGGAAGTGGGTTGCACGATACGTACGCGTTGTGCAACCCGCTTCCGGGGTTGAATATGACAGGGGGGGCGCTATCCCCAGGGAGGACGGGCTACGGACCCCACGAATAATCGTGGGGCTTTGGTAAATTCAACGGCTCCGCCGTTGTCATGGCAACATCCCCCTGCCGGGGCTGTGGGCTGTATTACTTGCCGCCGGGGATGGGGAGCTTGTCGGTCTTGGGGAGGAGGCCGCGGTTGCGCAGGAGGGGCTCAACCGAGGGGGTGTGGCCGCGGAACTTGACAAAGAGCTCCATGGGGTCCTCGCTGCCGCCCTTCTCGAGGATATTCTCGCGGAACTTGCGGGCAGTCTCGGGGTCGAACACGCCCTTCTCCTCGAAGAGCTCGAAGCCGTCGGTGTCGAGCACCTCGGCCCAGAGGTAGGTGTAGTAGCCCGAGGCATAGCCGTCGCTGCCGAAGATGTGCTTGAAGTAGGGCGAGCGGTAGCGGTAGGCCACGGTAGAGGGCATCTGGAGGTTCTTGGCCACCTGTGCCTCGAAGGCATCGACGTCGATGGCGTCACCCTCGGCGGGGTTGAGCGCACCCCACTCGAGGTCGAGCAGAGCGGCTCCGGCAAGCTCGGTGGTGCGGAAGCCCTGGCCGTGGGTAGAGGCTCCCTCCATCTTGGCCACGAGCTCGGCGGGTATCACCTCGCCGGTCTTGTAGTGGAAAGCATAGTCCTTGAGGAGCTCGGGACGGAAGGCCCAGTGTTCGGTGATCTGAGAGGGAAGCTCCACGAAGTCGCGGTCTACGTTGGTGCCGCTCTGAGAGCGGAGCTTGGCGCGCGAGAGCATACCGTGGAGGCCGTGGCCGAACTCATGGAACATGGTCTCGACCTCGTCGATGGTCAGGAGCGCGGGAGTGTCGGCGGTGGGGCGGGTGAAGTTGCCCACGTTGTAGATGATGGGGCGGCCTACGGTGCCGTCAGGGTCTGCGTAAGAGCCTTTGAACTCGCTCATCCATGCGCCCTGGCGCTTGGAGGCGCGGGGGAAGTAGTCTGTCATGAAGACGGCGATGTGCTCTCCGGTCTTGGCGTCGGTGACGTCGTAGACATTGACCTCGGGGTTGTACTTGGGGGCGTCGGGCATCTCGGTGAACTTGATGCCGTAGAGCTTCTCGGCCAGGGTGAAGATGCCCTTGCGCACGTTGTCGAGCGCAAAGTAGGCGCTGACCTCGTTCTCGTCGAGGTCAAACTTCTTGGCGCGCACCTTGTCTGAGTAGTAATAATAGTCGTAGGGGGCGATGGTGATGCCTGCGCCCTGCTCGTTGGCGAGGGCCTGCATCTCGGCCACCTCCTCGGCCACACGCGCCGTGGCGGGGGCCCATATCTTCATCAGCAAGTCTTTGGCGGCCTCGGGAGTCTTGGCCATGACGTTGTCTGTCATGTAGGAGGCATAGTCCCTGAAGCCGAGCAGGGCGGCCTTCCTGGCGCGGGTGCGCACGATGTCGCCGATGACGGGGCGGTTGTCATAGGGAGCCTTGGAGGCGAGGGTCATGTATGCCTCGTACATACGGCGGCGCAGGTCGCGGCTGTCGGCATAGCGGAGCACGGGCAGGCGCGAGGGGGCGTGGAGGGTGAAGGCCCAGTGGTTGCCGCCCTTGTAGCCGCGCTTCTCGGCCTCGGTCCTGGCGGTCTCGACGATGCCCGCGGGGATGCCGGCGAGCTCGGCGGGGTCAGAGACAAGTATCTCGCAGGCGTTGGTGGCGGCCAGGAGGTTCTTGTTGAAGGTGAGGTAGAGGTCTGTGAGGCGCTTGTTGACCTGCTTGAGCTCTTCCTTCTTCTCGGGCGAGAGCAGGGCGCCGTTGCGCGAGAAGCTCTTGTAGGCCTCCTCTACGGCGCGCTTCTGGGGACCGTCGAGGCCGAGGCTCTCGCGCTTGTCGTAGAGATACTTGATGCGCTCGAAGAGGCGGGGGTTCATCGATATCTCATCGGCGGCCTCGGAGTAGAGGGGATAGGCCACCTCGGAGATTTCCTGCATCTCGGGGGTGTTGTCGGTCTCGTCGAGCGAGGCGAACACGAGCATCACCTTGTTGAGCAGCTGGCCGGACTTGTCCATGGCCAGGATGGTGTTGTCGAAGGTCGGTGTCTCGGGATTCGCGGCTATGGCCTCGATCTCGGCGCGCTGTTCCTCGATGCCCTGGCGGAGGGCAGGGAGATAGTCGGCATAGGTGATGTCGGCGAAGGGCGGAATCTCGTAGGGCGTTGTGTAGGGGACGGTGAAGGGGTTGACCCTTGCCTGTCCCTCGGCATTGGCTTGCGGCATGGCAGCGATGGTGAGGGCGGCCGCGACGGCGGCCTTGACTAAAGGTTTCATGGATGGATATTGATTGGATTCGTTTCTGGATTATTCGTTGAAGAGGAATGTGGCCGTCAGGGGATAGTGGTCTGACGAGGGGACATCGCCGCGCACGATGTCGACGACGTCATAGTCTCCCTTGTAGAGCATCTGGTCTATGCGGAAGTAGAAGCGGTTGCCGTGATAGGTGATGGTGGGGCCGAAGCCTTTCTCGGCATAGGCGTCGTGCATATCGTCGCCCATGATGGTGCGCACGGCATAGCACGAGGGGATGTCGTTGAAGTCCCCGGCCACAATCCAGTTGCCGCCTATCGAGTCTACCACGTGGCGGATGTATTCGGCCTGGGCCTTGCGCTCCCTGAAGGCAGCCCCGAGCTTGGAGATGAGCCTGGCCTTGACCTGCTCCACCTTGCGGCTCATGACGCGCTCGGCCCACGGCGAGGCCTCGAAAAGCCCGGCATACAGCTCCTTGTCGGCCGGGTCGAGGCCGATGGACTGGAGATGGCAGTTGGCAAGGTGGACCACCTGGCCGTTGAGGCTGATGCGGAAGAAGGACATACGGGGATAGAAGCGGGGGTCTACCTCGAAGCTGTCCTCGACAAAGGGATACTTGGAGAGGACCGTGAACTGGTCGTGGATGCCCACCACGCGGAAGGGGTAGCGTCTGGCCAGCTCGCGTATGTGGCCCTCCGAGATGTTCCACAGAGGCCACTCGTGTATCAGGTCGCACTCCTGCATAGAGACGATGTCGGGGTCGGTCTTGAGTATGTAGTCTATGGTGGCGTTGGACTTGAGCCCGGGCACCTCGCCACGGAAGTCCCAGAAGTGGAGCACATTGTAGGTCATGAACGTGAACGAACGCCGCTCCGCGTCCTCGTCAAGGCTCTCGGAGACATGGACCGGCGCGAAGGCCAGTATCGGCGGCATAGACACGGCCCACGAGAGAGCGAGCACCCACAGAGCGCGCCTCCAGAAAAAGAAGTCGGCCACGGCCACCAGTATGTCTGCCACGAGGAATCCCGGAAGCATCATGGCCACGAGCGCCGCCATGACACACTCCTCGGGGTCTATCGTGCCGCCCCAGGCCGAAAAGACGGTGAGGAAGGCCAGCAGGGTATTGACGCCTGCGGCCGCGGCACGGGCCATCGCCTTGGTGGGGCGCATCACGAATCTTGAGACTTTCTTGTTCTGCATTGTCGGTATGTCTGAGAGAGGATAAGGACGGTGTAAGTGATGATGTGGGGAGAGACGTTATGCGGGGGGGGTGGCGTCAGACCTTCTTGCTGACATCGAAGAGGCGACGGCCGGCGTCCGGCGGCAGCGACGCATATCCCGCGCGCCGGATAGTGTGGAGTATAGCGTCG
>JAIDJD010000312.1:4246-12418 GCA_029052375.1 Duncaniella sp.
TTTTGTGTGTCCTGACGCGCGCCGGGCGCCCGCTGGGGCGCTCTGCGCCCCGGGGGCCCCCGGGGCGGCCCGCACGCGGGGCGCGCCGGACGCCGCCAGGCAAGACGGCGCAGGGGAGCCGTGATGTCGCGCCCGCGGCGGATGCCCGAGCCGAAGAGAAAGCCTGCGACTATGCCTCCGATGTGGGCCGTCTCGCCCCCGGCGTTGTCGCCCGTGACACCTATGGCCACAAGGGCTATAGTCACAACAGCTATCCACTTCAGCCTGATGCCGCCCACAAAGAGCAGGCGCATCTCGAAGTCGGGCATCATGACGGCCGTGGCCGTCACTATGGCCATCACCGCCGCCGAAGAGCCTATCAGCCGGCCGGCGCTGAAACCGAGCACAGGCAGGCCCATATAAGTGGCCACGAAGAGCAGGGCGCCGGCCAGCCCGCCGTAGAGGTAGAGGACCAGCAGCTGTCCCTGCGAACAGCGCAGCAGGAATATGGAGCCGAACCAGTAGAGCCACACCATATTGAAGAACAGATGGAAGACGTCATACTGGGCAAACATATATGTCAGCAGCGTCCACGGAGCCCTTGCCAGGGCCGCCGGAGAGCCGGGCAGCTCCACCATCGAAAGCACCCTGGGCAGCACATCGCTCGCCCCCGCGAAGAGGCCGACGATGACGGCAACCCTGAGCAGGAAGAAGACAACGGCGTTGACGGCGATGAGGCGCACCGTCATGGCCGAGCCGCGGAGGGTGTCAATAACCCCCATAGCCCCCTCCTCCCCTGTTGAAGGTGCCGCGGCGCTTCCAGTAGAGCATTATCAGGAAGCCGAATATCATGCCGCCGAGGTGGGCGAAGTGGGCCACGCCGTCGGGACGTCCGGCCGCCTCGCTGAGACCTATGAGCAGTTCGATGACACACATACCCGCCACCATCCACTTGGCCTTGACGGGCACCGGTATGAAGAAGAGATAGAGAGGAGCGTTGGGATAGAGCATACCGAAGGCAAGCAGGATGCCGTAGACGGCGCCCGAGGCTCCGATGGTCACGAAGCTGTTGAGCCACCCGCTCACCATAGCCTGGCCCTGCGGATTGGACATCATCTGGCGCAGGCCCTCGCGCGCCTCCGGAAAGTCGATGCCGTTCATGTTGGCTATCAGAGGCACAAAGGTGTTCTCCCACGTCAGCGCCCACACCAGCTCCTGTATCAGGCCCGCGCCTATGCCGCAGGAGAGATAGTAGAAGAGAAAGCGTGCGCTGCCCATGGTTCGCTCGAGCGTCATGCCGAACATCCAGAGCGAGAACATATTGAAGAAGATGTGGGCGAAGCTCTGGGTGGAGTGCATGAACATATACGTCAGCAGCTGCGCCATATTGAAGTCCGAAGCACCGAAGAAGTGCAGGCCGCCGAAGGCCTCGAGCGAGGCGCCGAGCCTGCGCGGAAGCACAAACATCGCCAGCCACACTATCAGATTGATGATGATGAGATTCTTGGTCACCGGGGGCATCTGGGCAAAGAAAGAGCCTCTTGACTGCATAAGCTTATCTTGAATTAGCGTGTTCGATTTAAATATAACAACCAACAAAATTACAAAATCCCCCGGACATCCGGGGGATTTTAATACTTTTTATGAAGCTGATGCAGAAGACAGGAGGCTGACCCTCACTTCTTCGCGGGGTCCCATCCGCCGAGCACCCATGACGGGGTGCGGTAGAGGTCTATGAGAGCCTTGTCTCTCTCGGGGTCGAGCACACGCGAGCCGGGGGCACGGCGCGAGGTGTCGGCAGGCTTGCCGTCAGAGAGATTGACCGAGCCGGCCTCCCAGTAGCGGACATAGGTGTTGCCCTCCTTCTCGAGACCGCTCCACCCCTCGGGCTGTATGCCGTCGAGACGGCAGTCTATGAGCACAAACTCGGCGTTGGGATACGTGCCGTTGGTACGGGCAAAGACCGCCCTGTCTCCCTTGCCTATCATCGTGCAGTCTACGAAAACGTCGCCGTGGCACGAAGAGCCGTTGCGGATATATGCAAACGGGCCTGTCGTAACAATGGTGCAGTCTTTGAAGAAGGCGGGGCCGCGGCCAAGCACAGTGTCGCCATGTCCTTCAAGGCGGCACCCCTTGAAGTATGCCGAGCCATTGGACTGCAGGGCGTCGCCCGAGCCGATGATGGTGACATCCTCGAGATACATACGGCCGCCGTTGAGCAGGAGCCCCTCGGCCTGGCCGGTGACGGTGGTTGCGACAGTGAAATTCTTGAGCGTGAGGTCTGTGCAATGGTCTGCGGCAAATGCGGCACGGCGCGAGGGAAAGGTGCCGAGCCACTCGTTGGTGCTGACATCGGCGGGATGGGGATTGAACACCTCATTGTTGGGATAGTGGACATAGACACCCTCGCGGCTCTCGCCCTCGATAGTGAGGTTGGTCTTGTTGCGGAAGTATATCAGCTCCTCGTAGTCGCCGTTCCTGATGTATATCTTCCACGGCTCGGCGCTGAAGTCGGGCACATGGTCGAGGGCTCCCTGGAGGGTAAGGAAGTCGCCCGAACCGTCGCGGGCCACCGTAAGCTCGCGGCGTTCAGCGGCAGGAGCTTCGGGGCGCGTCCTGAAGCGCCATCCGTCCTTCTTGGTTATACCCTTGAACTTACCCTTGGCGAGGGTGAAGGCCGAGGCGGGGACGGTGACATAATACTCACGTCCGTACCGGAGCAGGTTGTGGTGAGGATAGATCTCTGCGGTGTCGCCCGAGAGCATCACGGGATAGAAGTGAAATCCGTCTGTGAATCCGCCTATTATGGTCAGCTGATAGCGCGAGGTGTCGCGCGCGGCAGTGCCTGACGGCGTGCCGGGCACACAGGTGGCGTTGGTCTGCCGCGGAGCGAAGTAGTTGTAAGGCTCCATGGTATAGGGAGCCTTGGCGAGCTTTGTCGGCTCTGTCGGTCCTGCCGGGACTGACAGGTCGAGCGAGTCGACCTGAGTGTCTGTCTCGGCGTCGAAGATGCGTATCACGCCGGAAGAGCCGAGCGTCGGAGCCGAAGGGAAACAGATGGTGAGACGTGTGTCAGGCGAGACCTCGGCTCCGGGAGCGGGCCACACCTCGGGCAAAGCGGCCGCTGCCACAGCGGCCGCCGACCCTGCCAGAATGCAAGTGACGATTTTTTTCATGGTTTGTGCAGTTGAATGTGACGTAAAGAATAGTGTGGTACAAATTTAACAAATCATACGCTAATATACAAGCCATCAACCATATCATTGCACAAAAAATGGCAAACAATTCCCAGGGCCGTAGGCCCGTATTTATGAGCAGCCCACATAAGCGTTGAAGACGCGCAATGGGGGACCAAGGCGTCTGGAGAACCGAGCCTTGGAGAGGCGCGTCTATGATAATCAAATCGGCATAAACCAACCGCGCACCCGCAGACATGAACACCCTCGCGAATAATTTTTGCTCGGGACTGGAATTTTTTGTATTTTTGTGTCTGTTATGCGGGCCCAGCCCGGGAATCTTTACACATATGAATACAAAAGTTCTGATTGTCAGCCTGATGATGGTCTTGAGCGGATGGCTCGGGGCCAAGGCTGACACATACTTCCAGTATCCGATAGTCCCCGACTCAATCACCACATTCCAGGCTCGATGCGACTATCTCGCCGACCACTTCTTTGACTTCTGCGACTTCTCCCGCTCGTTCTCCAACCGCCAGCGCATGGGCGAGGAGATCAAAGTCTATCTTACGCTCATCTCCAACGCCAACGCCCGCAAGGGAGCCGAAGGAGCCCGCGCCCTGATGAAAAAGCTCGAGAAACAGCCCGCAGAACAGCTCTACGTGGCCGAGCTGGCCGAAGGCTCGCTCTACGGCGACACAGCCCAGTACTGGCTGGACCACATCTACCTCCCCTTTGCCGAGGCCATCGCCGCCAACAAGCGCATAGGCAAAGCCGAAAAGTCGCGCTACGAACACCAGGCCAAACTGCTGCGCAACTCCACGGTGGGCGGCCAGGTTCCCGATATGCCCTACACCAAGGCCGACGGCACCACCTCGCACATCAAGGCCGACACAGCCCAGGTAGTGCTCATCTTCTTCAACGACCCCGGCTGCAGCGACTGCTTCATGGCCCGCGTCAGGCTCAACGCCGACATCTCCATCTCAGACCTCATCCGCGAGGGCAAGCTCAAGGTGGTATCCATCTCTCTCTGCGACCCCGACGACGAGTGGAAAAAGTATGCCTCCGAGCTCCCCGAGACATGGACCACCGGCGCCGCCCCCGACGCAGACCTCACATTCGACCTCCGCTCGGGCACACCCGACTTCTATATCCTCGACAGCCGCCACCGCATATGGTACAAGCACCTCGACATCGACCAGGTGCTCGACGTGGCCCGACAGCTCAAGAAAAGATAGCCTCTCCCCCACCCCCACACCACCGAAGCCATGCTATACTCACCGATCACCGACTGTTTCCTGAAACTCACGGGATACACCTACACCAACCTGGGGCGCCTCTTCATGCGCCTCTTTGTCGGCATCATGCTGCTGCAGTTCGGCATCCGCCACATGGTACACTTCGAAGCCCTCGCCCCGGGATTCCCGGCCGTCCTCGGGATGACCTCCACGACATCCCTGGTGGCGATGATAATAATTGAGACCGTCTGCTCGCTGCTCATCATGACGGGCTTCCTGACGCGCCTCTCCACCATCCCGCCCATAGCCGCGATGTGCGTGGCCGAATACTACATCCTCCACGACATGGTCCCCAACCTGCCCATCTACGGACTGGACAGCACAGACCCCGGCTACCTGCCCATAATGTTCATAGGCATCTACATATGGATGCTCATCGCAGGCCCCGGCAAGATTTCGCTTGACTACTTCATATCGCTCTACGTCATCAACCTCAGGGGCAAGGACGAGGAGGAAGAACTCGAGGATGTATGACGCCATGGAGATAGCCGCACTCATATCCGGAGGCGTAGACAGCGCCGTGGCTGTCCACCGCCTCGCAGAGCAGGGCCACAGGCCCCACCTCTTCTATATCCGCATCGGTCTCGACGACGGGCGCGGAGACTGTGCCGCGGACGAGGACATCGAGATGTGCCAGGTGATAGCCCGGCGCTACGGACTCCCCTTCGACGTGGTCTCGCTCCACGACGAATACTGGCAGTACGTCATGGAGTATGCCCTCGACACCGTCCGCCGCGGGCTGACGCCCAACCCCGACGTGATGTGCAACCGCATCATCAAGTTCGGATTCTTCGACGAGCGGTGGGGCGGCGGCTTTGACCGCATAGCCACGGGCCACTACGCCACCACCATCGAGGAGGACGGCCTCACGTGGCTCGGGACAGCCCCCGACCCCGTCAAGGACCAGACAGACTTTCTCTGCCGCATCACATACCGCCAGCTCTCGCGCCTGATGTTCCCCATAGGAGACCTGCCCAAGGCAGAGGTGCGCAGGATAGCCGTCGAGCAGAACCTCCCCAACGCCTTCCGCCGCGACAGCCAGGGGATATGCTTTCTCGGCAAAATCAACTACAACGACTTCCTCCGCCGCCACCTCGGAGAGGCCCCCGGCCCCATAGTAGAGATAGAGACCGGGCGCAAGATAGGCGAGCACAGGGGCGTGTGGTTCCACACCATAGGCCAGCGCAAGGGCCTCGGCCTCAGCGGCGGCCCCTGGTTTGTGGTCAAGAAGAACATCCCCGACAGGGTGCTGTATGTCTCGCGCGGATACGACACCGACAAGCAATACGGCCACACCCTGCACCTCGAAGAGACAGAGTGGCTGACACGCGACCCCTGGCCCGGAGAGTGCCGCGGGGCCGCCGTCGCCTTCAAGAACCGCCATACCCCGCAGTTTCTCCCCGCATCGCTCACACGCGTCAGCCCAGGCGAATACGTACTGGAAAGCCCCGAGCCGGTCCAGGGCATAGCCCCGGGACAGTTTGCCGTCATATACACCCCGGACCGCCGCATCTGCCTCGGCAGCGGCGTCATCACGGGGCGCAACGTTATGTTGTGAAACCTCCCTCCCCAATCCCCCCACACGATGGACAACGACATGAACCCAGACAGCCGCACACCGCAAGACCGCCCGGACAGGGTGGCGCTGCGCGTCATGGGCATCTCCTACAACCAGCTCCAGAGCGGCGTCTACGCCCTGCTGCTGGCCCAGCAGGACGGCCCCTACAGAATACCCGTGATGATAGGCCCCGCCGAGGCCCAGTCGATAGCCATGCGCATCGAGAACATCATACCCCCCAGGCCCCTCACCCACGACCTCGTCAAGAGCATCCTTAAATCCTTCGGGATGAGGATGACGGCGGTGGACATATACCGCTTTGAGGACGGGGTGTTCTACTCAGAGATAACCCTCACCGACGGCGAGCGCACCGTCACCATAGACTCGCGCACCTCGGACGCCATAGCCCTGGCCCTGAGACTCGGCACACCCGTCTACACCACCCCCGAGGTGCTCGCCCAGACCGGATTCGAGATGGAAGAGATGGAGCTCGACGAGAACTCCGGCAAGACCTGCCCCGCCACCGAGGACACCCTCGAGTCGAGAGACGTCCCACGCATCGAACAGTACTCCATCGAAGAGCTCGAGCGCACTCTCGCCGAGCTGATAGAGAAGGAAGACTACGAGGAGGCCGCGCGCGTCTCGGCCATACTCGAGCGCAAGCGAGGCAAGAGATAATCCCTCTGCCGACAGGCAGAAACGAAACAAATCCTCATGCATAACCTATAATTCTTACCCTAAAGTCAACGACCATGCACATCAAACCGATTCAAGTACGCCTGGCGGCCATGAACTTCCTCGAGTTCGGCGTCTGGGGCGCATATCTCATCTCGCTCGGCAACTTCTTAGGCAACGTCGGGCTCGCCACAAAGATAGGATGGTTCTACGCCGTCCAGGGCATCGTATCGCTCGTCATGCCCGCCGTCATCGGCATCATAGCCGACCGCTGGGTCCAGGCCCAGAAGATGCTCTCGGCCTGCCACATCCTGGCCGGAGCGTTCATGGCCGCCGCCGGCGTCTACTGTCTCACAGCCTCGGCCATAGAGTTTGCCCCCCTCTTCGCGCTCTACACCATGTCGGTGGCCTTCTTCATGCCCACGATAGGCCTGGCCAACTCCGTGGCCTTCAACGCCCTGACGCGCGAAGGGCTCGACACCATCACCCACTTCCCCCCGATACGCGTCTTCGGGACGGTAGGCTTCATCTGCTCGATGCTCTTCGTCAACTTCACCCAGTTCCAGACCAACGCCCTGCAGCTCATCACCTCGGCCGTCCTCAGCTTCTGCCTCGCCGCCTACGCCCTGACCATGCCCAAGTGTCCCGTCAACCGCGCCAAGGGCGGCACCCTCGCCGACTCGCTCGGCCTCAGCGCCTTCAAGCTCTTCAAGCAGAAGAAGATGGCCATATTCTTCATCTTCAGTATGCTACTGGGCGTCTCGCTCCAGATCACCAACTCGTACGGCAACATCTTCATCACCTCGTTCAGCGCCCTCAGCGAGTATGCCGACACATGGGGAGCGCGCAACGCCAACGCCCTCATAGCCATATCCCAGGCCTCCGAGACCCTCTGCATACTGCTCATACCCTTCTTCCTCAAGAGATTCGGCATCAAGGGCGTCATGCTCATGGCCATGTTCGCATGGATGCTACGCTTCGCCCTCTTCGGCCTCGGCGACACCGGCTCGGGCGTATGGCTTCTGATACTCTCGTGCATCGTCTACGGCATAGCCTTCGACTTCTTCAACGTCTCCGGAGGCCTCTACGTAGACCAGCAGACCTCGCCCGCGCTCCGCTCGTCGGCCCAGGGCCTCTTCATGATCATGACCAACGGCATAGGCGCCACCGTCGGCACCCTCAGCGCCCAGGCCCTGGTCAACAGCCTCGTCTTCTCGCAGACCACCCCCGAAGCCCAGCACACGGGATGGACCCACGCATGGTATATCTTCGCCGCCTACGCCCTCGTTGTGGGAGTGCTCTTCGCCTTGATATTCAAGGACTCAAAGACGCCCACCCCCTCAGAGGCCCGCGCATACATCGAAGAGTCAGACCCCGCCCCCGCCGGAGAGACAGCCACCAGACAGAAAAAATGATACAGTTCTATTCGCCCGACATAGCCGAGCCTCGCTGCCTGCCCGCGAGCGCCTCCAAACCCGCCGTCAGA
>JAIDJD010000313.1 GCA_029052375.1 Duncaniella sp.
CAGCCTCGACTCCAAGCGGATAATGATAATAGTGGTGCTCGCACTGATGCCCTGCCTCCTCTTCGGTATGTACAACACGGGCTATCAGAACTGGCTGGCCGCCGGCGCCTCAGAGTTTCCCTTCTGGGAGCTGATGGCCTACGGTTTCCTCGCCGTCCTCCCGCGCATCCTTGTGGCCTATGCCGTCGGCCTCGGCATCGAGTTTGCCGTGGCCCAGTGGCGCCGCGAGGAGATTCAGGAAGGATTTCTCGTGACCGGCATCCTCATCCCCCTCATCTGCCCCATCGAGACACCCCTGTGGATGCTGGCCGTGGCCACAGCCTTTGCCGTCATCTTCGCCAAGGAGGTCTTCGGCGGCACGGGCTACAACGTCTTCAACGTGGCCCTCGTCACCCGCGCCTTCCTCTTCTTCGCCTATCCCGCACAGATGAGCGGCGACAAGGCCTTTGTGGCATCGTCCAAAATCTTCGGCCTCGGCCACGACCTCCCCGAGGGATTCACCGGAGCCACACCCCTGGGCCAGATAGCCACCTTCACAGGCGACCACCTCACCGTCACCGGCCTCAACGACGCCCCCATCTCGGCCTGGGACGCCTTCATAGGCCTCATCCCCGGCTCGCTCGGCGAGACCTCCACGCTCTGCATCCTCATCGGCGCCGTCCTCCTGCTGGCCGCCGGCATAGCCTCGTGGCGCGTGATGCTCAGCGTCGTGGCCGGAGGCCTGGCCATGGGCTTCATAGCCAACTTCTTCCAGACGCCCACGTATCCGGCGTCGTTCCTCTCGCCTCTGGACCAGCTGCTCTACGGCGGATTTGCCTTCGCCGCGGTCTTCATGGCCACAGACCCCGTCACCGCGGCCAGGACCGGGACAGGCAAGTGGATATACGGATTCCTTGTGGGCGCCGTGGCCGTCCTCATCCGCACCTACAACAACGGCTATCCCGAGGGTGCCATGCTGGCCGTGCTACTCGGCAACGCCCTGGCCCCGCTGATAGACTACTGCGTGGTGCAGGCCAACATCTCGCGCCGCCGCAAACGCCTCGCGGCCCGCTGACAGCGCCCCCCTCACCTCCACCCCCTACACCACTCACACATTACAACACAAGCAGGCACAAGCTATGAACAAGCAAAGCAACACCTATACCATCATCTATATCATAGTCCTCGTGGTGCTCGTCGGCACCGCCCTGGCCGCCACCTCGCTTGCACTGAAGAGCCGCCAGCAGGAGAACGTGGACGCCGACAAGATGGGACAGATACTGGCCGCCGCGCTCATCACCCCCGCCAAGGGCGAGGCCGTAGCCGACTTCGGCAAGTATATCACAGACCAGTATGCAGTCAACTCCGAGGGCGAGAAGCTCGAGGGCGTCAAGGCCTTCGACGTAGACGTGGCCGCCCAGAGCAAGCTCCAGGCAGACAAGCGCGAGCTGCCCGTCTTCGTATGCACCCTCCCCGACGGCGAGACCAAATATATCCTCCCCGTCTACGGCGCCGGGCTCTGGGGTCCCATATGGGGCTACATGGCCTTTGACGCCGACGGCTCGACAGTCTACGGAGCATACTTCGCCCACCAGGGCGAGACCCCCGGCCTCGGAGCCGAGATAGAGAAACCCCAGTTCTCAGACCAGTTCAAGGGCAGGCAGGTCTTCAAGGACGGCCGCTTCCGCCCCATAGCCGTGGTCAAGGCAGGACAGAAGCCCCTCGACGGCGAAGACTACGTGGACGGCATCTCGGGAGGCACCATCACCTCCAAGGGCGTCGGCGCCATGATAGACAACTGCCTGACACCCTACCGCCGATTCCTCTCCGAACTGGCAAAGCAATAATCCCCCCCACACACAGCATCAACGACACAACTCCATACACATCATGGCAGAAAAAACCAAGAACAGCGGCGTCTTCACCAACCCGCTCTCCAAAGACAACCCCGTGGTGGTGCAGGTGCTCGGCATCTGCTCGGTGCTCGCCGTCACGGCCAAGCTCGAGCCCGCCATAGTGATGGGCATCTCGGTGATTGCCGTCCTGGCCTTCGCCAACGTCATCATCTCGCTCATCCGCAACACCATCCCCACCAACATCCGCATCATAGTACAGCTGGTAGTGGTGGCCGGCCTCGTGGTCATCGTCGACCAGGTGCTCAAGGCCTTCGCCTACGACGCCTCCAAACAGCTCTCAGTATTCATCGGCCTCATCATCACCAACTGCATACTCATGGGGCGCCTCGAGGCCTTCGCCATGGCCAACAAGCCCTGGCCCTCGTTCCTCGACGGCGTCGGCAACGGCATAGGCTACTCTCTGGTGCTGATCATCACGGGATTCTTCCGCGAGCTCTTCGGCTCGGGCACCCTCCTCGGCTTCCAGGTGATACCCCAGAGCTTCTACGACGCCGGCTACGTCAACAACGGACTGATGATACTCCCCCCCATGGCCCTCATAGTGGTGGCCTGCATCATATGGGTGCAGCGCTCCGTAAACAAGGACCTCCAGGAGGACAACTGACCACCGAGGAACACTCTAGCCAAAACATCCACAC
>JAIDJD010000314.1 GCA_029052375.1 Duncaniella sp.
CCCTATGTCCGACTGTGCGAAGAAATCAACCGCCTTCAGGAGACACTCGCCGAGAAGGGGGTGAACATCGACACCATCAACGTCGGCGGAGGTCTCGGCATAGACTATGCCGAGCCTGACCGCCATCCCATACCCGACTTCGAAGGCTACTTCAAGACCTTCCGCAACCATCTCAGGGTGCGCCCCGGCCAGAAGGTGCGCTTCGAGCTCGGACGCTCTGTCGTAGGCCAGTGCGGCACACTCATCACCCGCGTCCTCTACGTCAAGGAGGGCTCGGCCAAGCGCTTTGCCATCGTCGACGCCGGCATGACAGACCTCATCCGCCCGGCCCTCTACCATGCGCGCCACAAGATAGAGAACATCTCCGACCCCCAGGGCGACCTCCACAACTACGACGTCGTGGGGCCCATCTGCGAGTCGTCCGACACATTCGGCACAGACGAGATGCTCCCCGCCATCCGGCGCGGAGACCTTCTTGCCATCCGCTCGGCCGGAGCCTACGGCGAGGTGATGGCCTCGCAGTACAACCTGCGCCCCCTCCCCTCCTCGTATCTCCACGGCAAGTGAGCCCCCCACTTTCCCCACAAGACACATAAACCATCAAAAAACCATCCATCACAATGTCAAAAAAAGCAACGCCCGAGGAAGTGTGGCAGGACGTCGACCCCGCCGAGCTCCCCGAAAACGCGTTCCGCGAGTTAGGTGACGACGAGCAATACCGTCCCATAATGCATCCGGCGCGCGACTATGCAGAGGTCACCCCCTACTCCGTAGGCATGGGTCTCCTCCTGGCTGTAATCTTCAGCGCCGCAGCCGCCTATCTCGGCCTCAAGGTAGGCCAGGTGTTCGAGGCCGCCATCCCCATCGCCATCATCGCCGTGGGTCTGTCCCGTTCGCTCAAGATAGCCAACCCCCTTGGCCAGAACGTGATGATACAGAGCATCGGCGCCTGCTCTGGCGTGATTGTGGCCGGAGCCATCTTCACCCTCCCCGCCCTCTACATCCTCCAGGCCAAGTATCCCGAAATCTCGGTCAACTTCTTCCAGATATTCCTCAGCTCGCTCCTCGGCGGCGTCCTGGGCATACTCTTCTTCATCCCCTTCCGCAAGTATTTCGTCAAGGATATGCACGGCAAGTATCCCTTCCCCGAGGCCACTGCCACCACACAGGTGCTGGCCAGCGGCATAGGCAAGGAGAAGGCCGGCGACGGCCAGGCCAAGACCCTCGTGGTGGCCTCGCTCATAGGCGGCATCTATGACTATTGTGTCGAGACCTTCGGCTTCTGGGCCGGCACGCTCAACACCCTCGCCACGGAGTGGGGTGCATCGCTCGCAGCCAAGGCCAAGCTGGTGATGAGCTGCAACACCGGCGCCGCCGTGCTCGGCCTCGGCTACATCATCGGCCTCCGCTACGCCTTCATCATCTTTGCCGGCTCGATGTTCGTATGGTGGGTCATCCTCCCCTTGCTCGGCACATACGGCGCCGGGATGCAGGAGATGGAGCCCCAGCAGATATTCTCGGACTATGCCCGCATGATAGGCATCGGCGGCATAGCCATGGCCGGCATCATCGGCATCGTCAAGTCGTGGCCCATCATCCGCGGCGCCGTCGGTCTTGCCGGACGCGAGCTCAAGGGCAACACCGTCAGCGCCAAGACCGTCCGCTGGCAGGAAGACCTCTCGATGAAACACGTGGTGTTCTTCACCGTCCTCGCCCTCGCCGCCGTCCTCGGATTCTTCTGGGCCGGCGTCATCAACACCTTCTGGCAGGCACTCGTGGCATGGATTGTCGTTACTGTCATCGCGTTCCTCTTCACCACAGTGGCCGCCAACGCCATCGCCATCGTCGGCTCCAACCCCGTCTCGGGCATGACCCTCATGACCCTCATCATCGCCTCGGCCATCTTTGTAGGCATCGGCCTCAGCGGCACATCGGGCATCGTGGCCTCCATGGTCATCCGCGGCGTGGTCTGCACCGCGGGCTCCATGGCCG
>JAIDJD010000315.1 GCA_029052375.1 Duncaniella sp.
GTCGGTGATGTAGGTTGAGACGGCGGTCTGCACATTCCCGGGTTCCGGAATAAGCTCCCTGTAGTTGGAAAACGAGTGGCCGTTGTAGAGCGAAGCTCCGAAATCAACCACTAGAGTCTGCTTGTGTGGAAAATGATGTTCGAAATATGCCGAGAATGAGGGCGTTGTGCCTTGCGAGCCGTTGCCGTTGTCGAGGAGGATGTCGCCGCCGTCGTTGCTTAGCCGCAACATTCCCTCGTATCTTTCTTTTGCCGATATGGTTCTGTATCCCTGCAATGAGGCATAAAACACCGTGGTGTCAGGCTTGATGTAACTGTAGGCAAGCGACGCAGAAGCACGGTTGTCGTCAACGGAGCCTCCGAGCGGCCGTTCTGTGCGTGTCACCGATTGTCCGTCGGCATATGTGAAGGTCTCCTTGTAGTCTCGATGGGCCTTGATGTCGTCGGTCATTTTGTATATGGCACCCACGCTCCACTGCGACCTGCCCATGTTGAGTTTCACGTCTGTGGAATAGTTGCCAAAGCGGGTTGTCAGTGCGGGACGGGCGTTGAGCATCAGCGACCCTCCGGCCGAGGGGTTGGAGACTATGATGTTGAGCACATACGCGGCGCCGTTGTAGCGCAGTCCGGGGTTGTCTATCCATTCCACTCTCTTTATCGTCTCGGGCAGAAGCGCACGTACCTGCTCGACACTCGCCTTTCGGCCATTGATGCGCAGCTGCACGGCCTGGCCGCTTGCAGAGATCGAGCCCATCACGTCATTGACGGTAAGCGCGGGTATCATCAGGTTGTTGAGCAACTGGAAGCCGTTTTTGGCATTTGCGACTGCACTGCCCGACGGATAGAGGACATCCATGTCTGCTTTGCGGACAATCTTGGGCGCCTGAATGACGACTTCGTCAAGGGCCTGCGTTGCGAGGGTATCGGTGCTTTCCTCTGCGAGAGCGACAGCTGGGAGCAGAAGCGCTGACACCGCCGTCATGATTTTTCTAACGATTGACGTTTTCATATTGCGATATGTCTGATTGATTTCTCATCGCAAAATTAGTGCTTGCCAGACCTTAACACCAAATGTGAAAGTCTTAATGTGGTCTGTCTAATGCGCTGATTGTCAATGCAGACAAAATATAAAAGTCTTAATGGCGCTATCGACTGTCCAAACGGGTCTTAATCCTCGGTTTCCTGTCGTAAAAAAAACACGATATCTTCTTTTTCGGGGACGCCGAGCTTCTTCCTTACCGACGATTTGCGGACATAGATTGTAGCGGCGGTCTGCCCGGTGATGACACTTATTTCCTTGGTGGAAAATCCGGCGGCCATAAGCGCTATTATCTGTTCCTCTTTTTCGGCAAGCACACTCCCATGCCGATTGTGCATCCGGGTGTAGAAACCGGAATACAGATTGTCGATGATTTCATGTACGCTTTCCCAGTTTACGAGCGACTTGTCTGTGCCATTTTCGACAGAGGATATTCTGCGGAGCATATCCCTGTTCTGTTCCGTAGGAGTCTCTGCCACCATCTTGATAATGCCGAGCTGTTGAAGCATGGCTCTGCGCAGTATCTCGTTTGCAGATGTGCCTGCCAGCGTGGATTTCGACTCGTCCACCAATTTCTGCAAGATTTCATTGCGCTCCAGCACTTCAAGAGCCTTGCGCTTTTTGTTCAAGGCATACCATATCAATGCTCCGGAAACAATCAGCGCCGAAAGAACCACGATAATCAGCAGGGCCGTCTGCCTGTCGCTCTTTGCTTCAAGAATCAGTCTTTGATTTTCAATTTCAAGGGTGCGTCGGATTGCTTCCTGTTGTAGATACTGAGTGTCAAATAGGTTGTCTCTTTGACTGTTGTAAATTTTAGCAAACGGAAGAAAACTTACTCTCCCCGTACTTTGGTAGTCAAGAACAGTTCTTATAATAAGAGCGAAACTACTGAAATAATTTCTTTCATCCATTGGAATATTCAGAGCCAAACTATCAGCTTTATCCAATTCGGCGGCACTTCCTGTGAAGTCATGCATATTAAGTTTAGCTAAAGATTTCCAAAGAAGAATATATGGGATAGATGATTCGTCAGTGCAGGCATTTATCAGGCTGTCTGCCCGATGAACGCTCTCCTCAAACTTTCTCAATTCAATGA
Source organism: Duncaniella sp. (assembly GCA_029052375.1). Lineage (GTDB taxonomy): Bacteria > Bacteroidota > Bacteroidia > Bacteroidales > Muribaculaceae > Duncaniella. The sequence continues at coordinate 2,138 of JAIDJD010000315.1, forward strand.
GTACATCCAACTTTTCATATTCATAGATAAAGCGTTGCTCCGATTCATCCTCAGCAGTTGTTGAATTGATAAGGTCGTTCATGACATCAAGTGCCTTGTCGCTCTTTCCATTGAAAAGCAGTGCAAAATATAGCCAGAATTTATATTGTGATTGCCGGTTCGGTCTCGTGTCAATAGCCATTAATCGCCTTATATGCATTTCGTTATCGTTGGAGTAGGCAGTCAGTTGAACCTGCTTGGATAAGGGCTCAATCTGTAGACTGTCAGGAACATTTTTCAGCGACAAAAGCGAATCGAGCATACTGAGGGCAGCTGCTCTTTCGCCGTTTCGAAATTTATAAGATGCCAATAATGTCGCGCTCAGTATGCTTCTCTTCAAATCCTTACCTCGATAATAGTCGTTTGAAAAACTTATCAAGGAATCAGAAAGCGCAATTCGGCTTTGACTGTCATGGGCAAAAGCCATGACATAATAATACTTAGCTTTTACCGAATCAACGGTCAGTTCAGCAGGATCAACCACCGCTAGAAGGGCCAACGCGCTGTCGGGATACTCATCTGCAATCCTTTCAGCGTCAGAAATAATCCGGCCATATTGCTGAGAATGGGAACACGACACCAAGAAGCCTGCCACGACAAACGCGACAAGCATCAGCGCCAAAGGGCATTTGTATAATAATTTCATGTTCGTTTTATTTATTGGCCCGGCCGATAAAGCCAGTCTGCCGCCTACTCTTCATGGCCATTGGGGTGCTGTTATGCCGCGGCTGTCTTGCGGGTGGCGGCGAGGCCGTAGAGGGTGACTATCACGAAACAGCCGAGGGGGAGGAGGTAGGAGATGTTGACGGCTGGCATTCCCCAGACCGTCCCCATGTCTATCACTGCGCCCTGCATCGGGGGCATGAGGGCGCCTCCGACGATAGACATCACCAGGAAGGCCGACCCTATGGGGGTGTCGCGCGGAGACACGTCGTTGAGGGCTATGCCGTATATGCTCGGGAACATGATGGACATGAAGGCGCTGATGCATACGAGACACCAGAGGCCGGGCATACCTGTGATGACCACTGTCCCGAGTGTGCAGACCGAGGCGCCTATGCCGAAGACGGTGAGCATCACGGAGGGACGCACATACTTCATGCACCATGTGCCTACGAATCGGAATGTAAGTGACAGGCTCATGGCCAGTATGTTGTAGTTCTGGGCCGAGGCTTTGGTCATGCCGAGGCGCTCGGCATACTGGATGATGAAGGTCCAGACCATAATCTGGGCGGCTATGTAGAACATCTGTGTCAGCACTCCGAAGCAGTAGAGCGGATTGTGACGCAGGCGCGAGAGGCTCTCGCGGACCGATACTTTCTGGCCTGCGCGTTCGGTGGCGGGCATATGGGTGAAGGCTATGGTCACGGCCATGGCGAGCACCACGAGGCCGATGGCCACATACGGGTCGCGTATCACGGCGAGGTCGTGGAGCTTAACCTGGGCCTTCTCGGCGGCCGACATGGCGGGGTAGAGCAGTGTGCCCGAGGCGTCTCGGCTGTCTGAGATGAGGTTAGGCAGCACGATGAGCGAGGCCACGGCCATGCCTGAGAGAGACCCCACGGGGTTGAAGGCCTGGGCCAGATTGAGGCGGCGGGTGGCCGACTCCTTGGAGCCGAGGGTGAGGATGAAGGGGTTGGCCGTGGTCTCGAGGAAGGCCAGACCGAAGGTGAGGACGTAGAGCGAGATGCAGAAGTACGAGAACTGCTGCAGGGCGGCCGCGGGTATGAACAGGAAGGCTCCGGCGGCATACAGCCCCAGACCTATCAGAAGGCCGGTCTTATAACTGTAGCGGCGTATGAAGAGGGCCGCCGGGATGGCCATGGTGGCGTATCCGCCGTAGAATGCAAATTGTATCATCGAGGCCTTGGCGGCAGAGATTTCCATCAGTGTCTGGAAGGCGGCGACAAGAGGGTTGGTGATGTCGTTGGCAAATCCCCAGAGTGCGAACAGAGATGTGACTATTATGAATGTCACGAGGTATTTTTTTTCTACAAGGGGCGTTTTGTCATTAGTATTCATTGCTCAGTCTGTAATTTGCCCGCAAAGATAAGGATTTTTGGCAAGAATGTGTTATTTTTGCACCTGTTTTAGAGGTTGTCGGACTTCTGTTTTCACATTTGTTATCAAACGGCCTCATTACGAACTCAAGCCATACCTTAACACCTATTACAGTCAATCTTAAGCATGAAAAGACTTTTCTCTGCCCTTCTTGCGGGCTGCATGGCCACGGGAGTGGCCATGGCCAACTATCCCGACCGTGACGACTATCTGTGGGTCACTGTCCCCGACCACGCCGACTGGCTCTATCAAAGCGGCGACTCGGCCCGCATCGAGGTGTCTGTCTACCGTTACGGACAGCCTCTCTCGGGAGCTGTGCTCAACTACGGCATCGGCCCCGATATGCTCGACGACGACACCACGGGCACTCTCAAGCTCGACAAGGACGGCCGCGCCGTCATCAATATAGGCACAATGCAGGTGCCCGGATTCCGCGACCTGCGTCTCACCACCCAGCCCGACCCCGAGAGCAATGCCGTCAGCCGCCATCATGTAAAGGTAGGATTCTCGCCCGAGAAGCTCAAGGCTCATACCGGCGAGCCCTCGGACTTTGACGCTTTCTGGGCCAAGGCTCTCGAGAAGGACGCCAAGACCCCGCTGAGCTACACCATGGAGCCCTCGGCCAAATATACCACTCCCAAGATGAACGCCTATCTTGTGAAGATGAATCTCCCCGGCCCCAAGGTAACAGAGATGTACGGCTATCTCTTCATCCCCAAGGGCGAGCCCGGACAGAAGTTCCCCGCCGCTTTCTGCCCTCCCGGAGCGGGCGTCAAGACCATCAAGGACCCTCTGAACCACCGCTACTACGGCGAGGGCGGCATGATACGCCTCGAGACTGAGATTCACGGCGTCAATCCCGAGCTGTCCGAAGACTCGATAGCCGCTATCCGCAAGGTGCGCGGAGGCTATCTCTCGGACGGGTGGGACAGCCCCGAGACATACTATATGCTCGACGTCTATCTCGGATGCCGCCGCTGGCTCGACCTGCTGGCCCAGCTGCCCGAGTTTGACGGCGAGAATCTCTTTGTGCAGGGCGGCAGCCAGGGCGGCGCTCTCGCCATCACCACTGCCGCGCTCGACCCCCGCGTCAAGGGATGCTCGGCCAACCATCCCGCTCTCAGCGATATGACAGGCTATCTCGGCGACAAGACCGGAGGCTATCCCCACCACTTCCGCAAGAATCCCTCTGACGCCACTCCCGAGCGCATCAAGACCCTTGAGTATTACGACGTGGTCAACTTTGCCAAGCGCCTCCGCTGTCCCGTCCGCATGACCTGGGGCTACAACGACAACACCTGCCCCCCCACCACCTCTTACGAGGTCTACAACGTCATCACCGCCCCCAAGCACGCCCTGCTGACACCCCTCAACGAACACTGGACCTCGCGCGCCACCGAGCAGGGCCACTACCGCTGGCTCAAGTCGCTGGTGAAGTGAGGGATGCAGGCTAAAGCCTCGCCATAAGTCACAAATACGGTTATCGCAAGCTTTTTTCATTGAAAGAGCTTGCGATAACCGTATTTAGTTGTTATCTTTGCAGATAGAAAAATCTGTCTTGAATATGAAAGCTAAGGGAAAAACTGATATGACAGTGGCATCCATTACTAAAAATGGATGTCAGAACGGCTCTGCTCGCTCTGCTCATGGAGTGAAGCTTAAAGTTGTGTCTGTCGCAGAAAGAGACAGATTGCGGATACCTGCCTATAGATATATCTTGCCCTGATGTACCGTCAGGAATTCTATAAACCAAGATTTATAATGCGAAGTACAGACCCGGGGTCGCTTCGCATTATTGATTTATGGACTTTCAGGTCGACTAAGAGCAATAAGCGATATATCGTGGAAGTCGAGGGCTTTGAGGATGATTTTTATGGCTTGAAATTTTATTGGAAGGGCGTAGAGAAGAGCAAGCACAGATACTCTCTGCTGACCAATGATTTTGAACCTCGTGTCATTCTCAGATCCTGTATAGAGGTTATGCTTGATTATTACCGGCGACAACCGCTTGTGTCTTTCGGTTTCGTTGCCGCCCCGGATTTGGAGGAGGATGTTGCCGGAAAGAATATTGATGGCGAGTGTGGGAGCCGTAGATTTCGGTTCTACCGCCGCATTATGATAAGTTTGTTTGGCCCTGAAACGTTTTGTCAAGTCTCTGATACTACCAACACTATTTATTTGATGGTCAATTCCAGACAGCTGTCAACAGGGGCGGTTTCTCTGAAAAAGATTGAAGAGAAACTCAATCAGACATACGATGGCGATTATGTGGTAGAGCCTTAATGCTCGATTGGCTGCTGCTTGGCGTAAAGGATGATGCCACAACGCGGTCTCGCTGAGCCTCGGTGAGGCGCGTTTATGGAGATAGCTGAGATAATACCATAAAGACACATCTCCGGCGCTTCCCTGTTTGTTTGCCTTCTCTCGCCCCATACTCCGCGTCTCCGACGCTCCATATGGGGATACACATGAAGACAGGCCTCCGGCCCTGAGGATGGTCTGTTGTTTTGTACCGTTATTCCTGTCACAGATATCAAGGGCTTGCAGATACATTAGATTCATTTTTGAAAGAGGATTTATTTATGGCGCAGGTGCTTGTTTCCGACCTGGATTTTTGGTTTTCTGAGAGATTGTTGTTATCTTTGCAATAGATAATATATTATTAGATTCCTGGTTTATATGTATGAAACAGATAATATGTTGTCAGTATTGGAAGGGTTTACTCTGACCAATCCTGATGATGTCGCGCAGGGTATGGCTGACGATTTCCGTCGCAGGCGTGTCGAGAAGGGACTGACACGAGAGGCTGTCGCCAAAGACTCCGGCGTGGCGCTTGCCAACATAGCCAGATTTGAACTGAAAGGCCTCATTTCGCTGAAAAATCTGATTTTGCTTGCCATGTCGCTGGGCTATGTGTCTGAGATAAAGAATGTCTTCGCCAAGCCTAAGTATTCTACCATGGAAGAGCTGATGCAGATACGTCATAATATGGGCAAAACCAAAGCCTATAATCGCAGAAAGAATGAAAAAGATTGACAGTCTGACAGTAAAATTCAGAGACCGCACCGTAGGCACACTCTCGCTTACACCTGACAACCGCCAGTGTGTATTCGGGTATGATAGGGAATGGCTGGGCGATGGTTTCAGCATATCGCCGCTTGAACTGCCTTTGAGGCAGGGAGTTTTCATAGCCAAACCAATGCCGTTTAATGGAAATTTCGGAGTATTTGAGGATAGTCTGCCTGATGGGTATGGCCGTTATTTGCTTCATAAGGCACTGATGCGAGAAGGGATAAATGATTCAGATCTATCGGCTCTTGACCGTCTTGCTATAGTGGGCAAGGGCGGAATGGGTGGCCTGACATTCTACCCGTCTATTGATATTCTGGAGAGCAACGCAGATTTTTCAGATCTTGATGTGCTTCAGACCAAGGCATTGGAGGTGCTGGGCGAGAGACAGGACGGAGATGCAGAGATGTTGCTGTACAATAGCGGCAATAGCGGAGGAGCCAGGCCAAAGGCTATATATGAGGATGCAGACGGGCATTGGCTTGTAAAATTCAGACATATATACGACCCTAAAGATATCGGCAAACAGGAATACAGATATAACGCGATTGCACGAGACTGTGGCATAACGGTGCCCGATTTCAAGTTGATTAACGGAAGATATTTCGCTTCAAGAAGATTTGACATTGCCCCTGATGGCAATAGGAGACACACAGCAACGGCCGGGGGTCTTTTAGGAGTCTCTCTTAGCAATCCGGTACTTGATTATGACAATCTGCTTGCCCTCACGGGGTTTCTGACCCAAAGTCCGGCAGATGTCGAGGAGATGTATCGCAGGATGGTCTTCAACTACCTTATGGATAACAAGGATGACCATTGCAAGAATTTCAGTTTTATTGTTGTAGACGACAGCGACGGCGGGTGGAAATGGCGTCTTGCTCCGGCGTACGACCTTACCCTATGCGCTGAGGGTTATAATGGAGAACACGCTACATCGGTAAATGGCAACGGAAGTCCCGGGTTGTCTGATTTCCTGTCTGCAGGCAAGAAAATAAAGATTTCGGAGGCTCGGTGCAGAGAAATATTAGACCAGGTGAAAGCCGGCTGTTCAGGCAATGCCCGCTATAAAATCAAGTAACCAATATCATAGAAACAACCCGCGCCCGCGGATAGAGGTTGGCTCTGTCTGCGGGCGCGGGGTTTATTTATGGTGCAGGTCCTCAGCGGGTCAGCTTGTAGGTCTGTCCGGGGAGGGTGTTGAGGTCATATTCGTAGACGCGCTTCACCTGGGGATAGCGGGGAGTGATCTCCTTGCTGAAGAGGGGTCGCTTGACCTCGGGGACAGCGAAGAGGGGGTTGGGGTTCTCGCCCTTGGCTTCGGTGAGGCCCTCACCCTTGAGGGGCACGTATGAGCGGAGGCGCAGGTTGCCGCCGAGGCGCGAGGTGACGGTCACCTCGGAGGGCTGTCCGCCGTCCCAGGCCATGTCTACCACGAATCCGCCGCGGCTCACGAGGCCCTTGACCGAGCCCTTGTCCCATACGTCGGGGATGGCGGGGAGCAGGTGGAGGGCACCGTCGTGGCTCTGGATGAGCATCTCGGAGACGCCTGCGGTGTAGCCGAAGTTGCCGTCGATCTGGAACGGGGGATGAGCGTCGAAGAGGTTGGGATAGGTGCGGCCCGAGATGAGGTTGTTGACAATTTTGTAGGCGTGGTTGCCGTCCTGGAGGCGCGCCCAGAGATTGACCTTCCAGCCTATCGACCATCCTGTGGCCTCGTCGCCGCGCTGTATCATCGTGTTGCGCACGGCCTCGAAGAGCTCGGGGGTGGAGTAGGGGGATATCTGTGCCGAGGGGAAGAGGCCGTAGGCGTGCGAGATGTGGCGGTGGCCGTCAGGAGCCTTGTCCCAGTCGCCGAGCCACTCCTGGAGCTGGTTGTGGCGGCCCACCTGCATCGGGGGCAGCGAGGCGATGGCGCTCTTGAGCGAGTCCATGTATGTCTCTGTCTCGCCTGTGAGGCGGCCGGCGTTGAGGGTGTTGCTGAGAAGGTCGAAGACTATCTGATTGTCCATGGTGCATCCGGCCTCTACCCATGCCTTGCCTCCGAACTTGGATGCGGGGCCATGCTCGGGAGACATCGAGGGGGTCACCACCTTCCAGTCAGTGCCGGGCATGGGGGTGAGGAAGCTGAGGAAGAAGTCGGCCGCGCCCTTCATTGCGGGATAGTGCTCGCGGAGCTTCTCGATGTCGCCGGAGTAGAGATAGTGCTGCCAGAGGTGTGTGGTGAGCCATGCTCCGCCCATCGGCCACATACCGTAGTTGGCCTTGTCCACGACGCCCGAGGTGCGCCAGATGTCGGTGTTGTGATGGGTGACCCATCCGGGACATCCATACATCTCGCGGGCCGTGGTGCGGGCATTCTCTGAGAGGTCGTTGACCAGGTCGAAGAGAGGCTCGTGACACTCGCTGAGGTTGGTCACCTCGGCGGGCCAGTAGTTCATCTCGGTGTTGATGTTGACGGTGTACTTGCCGTCCCACGGGGCGTTGGGCTTGTCGTTCCATATGCCCTGGAGGTTGGCCGCCTGTCCGCCGGGCTGTGACGAGGATATCAGCAGATAGCGTCCATACTGGTAGAGCAGGGCGGCGAGCTCGGGGTCTGAGGCCTGGGCGAAGCGCTGTATGCGCTTGTCTGTGGGGAGGGCGCGCACATTCTTGGGTGTCTCGCCGAGGTCTATGGCCACGCGGCCGAACTGCGAGCGGTAGCGGTCTATGTGGTCTCTGCGCATGGCGTCGAAGGGGCGCTTGAGGGCTTTGGCCATCTGGGCCTTGGCGCGCTTTGTGGCCGATGCAGAGACGTCGCGGTAGTTGACGAAGTTTGTGGCCGAGGTCAGATAGACGGTGGCCTCGGTGGCGCCGCTGAGTGTGAGAGAGTCTCCGGCGGCCTTGACTGTGCCGGGGCCGTCGGGCACTATGGCCAGGCGGGTCTCGCTCTTGATGACTCCCTTGACGCCCTCGTGGTCGCCTCCGTAGACCGTCAGCACGAGGGTCTTGCCGTCGCGGGCCACGCTCCATCGTCCCATGGGAGATGCAAACGATGCCGAGAAGGCGAGGGCGCCGGGCTTGGAGGCCTTGAGGCGCATGGCTATCACGTTGTCGTCTCCGCCCATCGTGGCGATGGCCTCGCGGGTGTACTTGACGCCTCCGGCCTCGTAAGAAACGGTAGAGAGGGCGCTGTCTATGTCGAGGGTGCGGGTATAGGCGGTGACGTTCTCATGGCCGGGGAAGCGGAGCTTGAGCGAGCCGACGGTCTGGTAGGGCATACCGTTGCGGCCTGTGAGGAATGTCTCCTGCACGAGGGCCTGGGCCTCGTCGTTGCGTCCTTCGAAGACCAGGCGGCGCACCTCGGGGAGCGCTTTCAGCGCCTCGGGCGAATGGTTGGTGTGGGGGCCGCCGCCCCAGAGGGTCTCTTCGTTGAGCTGGAGTTCTTCTACTCCGGTGCCTCCGTAGACCATGGCGCCGAGATGGGAGTTGCCTATGGGGAGTGCCTCGGTCCATTCGGAGGCCGGGGCGTCATACCAGAGTTTCAGCGGCTGGGTTTCTGCCCCTGCCGCTAGCACAGCTCCCAGCGAGAGCAATGCCGTAAGTATTAATTTCATGGATTTGAATATAAAGATTGGTTCTGCCAACAAAGTTAGGCAAAATACAAAATATATCAAAACCGCCTGCTGAAACCGCCGGCTGACGATTGCGTCAATCCTCCTGGGCGAGGAGGCGGACCAGCTCGGACATGACTT
>JAIDJD010000316.1 GCA_029052375.1 Duncaniella sp.
CTGGCCCTCTACAAGAAAGGAGGCAAGGAATTTGACCTCGACAAAATCAAGTCTCTGCTCGACAGCCGGGGCATAGCTCTGAGCGACACCGGCCACAAGATACGCCGGCTGATGAACAACGCCTCTGACAAGTATCTCGAGATAGTAGAGCCTGTAGACCTCAACGGACTGCTCTCGAGGATACCCGAGTGCCGCACCATAGCCACCACGGGCGAGAAGGCGGCGGGCGTGGCGGCCGAGATTACCGGCACCGAACCGCCGAAGATGGGCGAGAGCGTGCTGTCGGCCGACGGGCTGACCCTCTGGCGCCTCCCCTCCACGTCGAGGGCCTATCCCCTCAGGCTCGAGCTCAAGGCCGGCCATTATGCCCGGATGTTCCGAGACGCAGGGGTGTTGTGAGGCCGAGAACGGCAAGACATACAGAAGGCGCCCTCCGCGATGCGGGGGCGCCTTCGATGAGTTATAACGTTAATCCAACCTTGCGGTCAGGAGTCACTCGAAGAGTCGCTTGAACTTGCTGAAGATTCTTGTCTTTGTAGACTGGTCGGGGTTGATGCCGGGCTTGCCCTGAAGGCCCTCGAAGAGCTTCTTGTCCTCGTCCGAGAGATTTTCGGGGACGTAGACCATGATGTTGATGAGCTCGTCGCCTGTGGTGCCCGAGCTTGTGGAGGGGAGGCCCTTGCCGCGCAGGCGCAGCACCTTGCCGGGCTGGGTGCCTGCGGGTATCTTGACACGGGCACGGCCGGTGATGGTGGGCACCTCAACACTGCCGCCGAGCACGGCGGTGGGCAGGTCGAGCAGCAGGTTGTAGATGACCGACTGTCCGTCGCGTATCAGCTCGGCGTCCTTGATCTCCTCCACCACTACAAGAAGGTCGCCGTTGACGCCTCCGTGGGGAGCGGCATTGCCTCGGCCACGAAGGGTGAGCACCTGGCCGTCCTCGACGCCTGCGGGGATGGAGAACGAGATGGTCTCCTCCTTGCGCACGACACCTTCGCCTCCGCAATAAGAACACTTCTCGGTGATGATGCGGCCCTCGCCGTGACACTGGGGACACTCGACTGCCGACTGCTGCACGCCGAAGATGGTCTGCTGCTGGTGTATGACGGTGCCGGAGCCGTTGCAGGTGGGACAGGTCTTGTAGGCTGTCCCGTCCTTGGCACCCGTGCCGTTGCAGTGGTCAGACTTGACAAGGGTGGGCACCTTGATGGTCT
>JAIDJD010000317.1 GCA_029052375.1 Duncaniella sp.
CAACCGCACAGACCAGCGCCGCGAGATATTCAACAATTCCAGCTCGCGTCTCGGCAACCCCCGCACCAACGAGAAGGTCAACGGAAGCATCACCAACTACGAGCGCACCAATTTTCTGAACGAGAACACCCTCACCTACAACGTCAAGCTCAAGAAGGGCCACAGCCTGAAACTTCTCGGCGGTTTCACTCTCCAGGATTCACGCTATATGTCTGACGGATTCACCTCAATCAATGTCCCCAACGAAGAGCTCGGCATAGCCGGTCTCGACGAGGGCACAGTCACCAAGATACCCGTCTCGCAGACCTCCAGCTCGCTGATGTCTTTCCTTGCCCGTGTCGACTACAACTACAAGTCGCGCTATATGCTTACGGTGTCCTGTCGCGCCGACGGCAGTTCCAAGTTTCCCCGAGCCAACCGCTGGGCATCGTTCCCCTCGGCGGCCCTTGCCTGGGGTTTCGGCAGGGAGCGGTTTGCCCGCGACCTCACATGGCTCTCCTCCGGCAAGCTGCGTCTCGGCGCAGGCACCACCGGCAACAACAGGGTAGGGGACTTCGCCGCCCTGACCAGCCTCGTCATCTCGCCCACCTCCGGCTACTCTGTAGACAACACTCCGCTCAAGGGTGTGGTGCCCGCCTCGCTCGGCAATTCCAAGCTCAAGTGGGAGACTACCGTACAGTATAATGCCGGCTTAGACCTCAGCTTTGTCAACGACCGCATACAGTTTACAGCCGACTGGTACTGCAAGCATACCAAAGACCTCCTGCTCAACGCCACACTGGCGCCCTCGATGGGATTTCTCTCGGCCTACAAGAATGTCGGCAGTGTCTCCAACAGCGGAGTGGAATTCACACTCAACACCATCAATGTCCGCAACCGCCATTTCGAGTGGAGCTCCAATTTCAATATCTCGTTCAACCGCAACAAGGTGCTCTCGCTCAACGAAGACGAACCCTCGCTGGCCACACGTGTCACCTGGGGCAACTTCAACAACGCCTATCCCTACATAGCCAAGCCCGGACCGCCCATAGCTA
>JAIDJD010000318.1 GCA_029052375.1 Duncaniella sp.
CTCCCCAAGGCCGAAATCTTCCCCGTATCGGCCATCGAGCACTTCAACGTGCAGAACCTCATGAACCGCATCGTCGAGCTCCTGCCCCCCTCGCCCCCCTGCTTCGGCAAGGACGCCCTGACAGTCAAGCAGGCCAGATTCTTCGTTACGGAAATCATCCGCGAGAAGATTCTGCTCCAGTACGAGAAAGAGATACCCTACTCCGTAGAGGTGCTCGTGGAGAAGTTCGAGGAGAAGGAGACATCCATCCACATCATGGCCGTCATCTACGTCGAGCGAGACTCTCAGAAGGGCATCATCATCGGCCACAAGGGAGAGAAAATCAAGAAAGTGGGCATGGAAGCCCGCAAGGACATAGAGAAATTCTTCGGCAAGAGCGTCTATCTCGAGCTGTTTGTCAAGGTCGAGCCCAACTGGCGCAACCGCGAGAACAAGCTGCGCTCGTTCGGCTACATCGAGTAGGCCGCAATCCAAGCCGCAAACCTATATGACCCCTGGGGATTACAGGCATCCCTGGGGGCCTTTTTTTATGCCCGGGCCATGCCGTGGAAACAGTTTTTTTGCTAACTTTGCATCACTATGCCTGAAAACATCACCCTTCTCAACATCCCCATCCTGAAGACAACCCTTGCCGAACTGCTCGACAGCCTCGACGAGGGAGTGCTCGTCACGCCAAACCTCGACCACATGGTCAAGCTCCAGACCGACGAGGAATTCTATCGCGCCTACATGGCCTCGCGCTGGGTGGTATGCGACAGCCGCATACTGCAGATGTGCTCGCGCCTGCTCAGGGTGCCTCTGCCCGAGGCCATCCCCGGGAGCTCGTTCTTCACCCACTACTATATGCACCACGCCTCAGACCCCGGCTGCCGCATCTTCCTGCTCGGGGCGCGTCCGGGCGTGGCCGACGAGGCCATGAAGCGCATCAACAGGCGCGTGGGGCGCGAGATAGTCGTCGGCGCACACTCGCCGTCGTTCGGATTCGAGAAAAACGAAGCCGAATGCCGCGAGATAGCCGACATCGTCAACCGCTCCGGAGCCAATGTCGTGCTCGTGGGCGTCGGAGCCCCCAAGCAGGAGAAGTGGATACACCGCTGGCGCGCCGAGATGCCGGGCGTAAGGCTGTGGATGGCCCTCGGAGCCACGATAGACTTCGAGGCTGGCAACATAAAGAGAGCCCCGCGGTGGGTGCAGAAGCTGTGCATGGAGTGGTTCTACCGCTTCCTCAAGGAACCGCGCAGGATGTTCAGGCGATACTTCATAGACGACATCAAATTCTTCGGTCTATTCGCACGTCAGTTGGGCGGACGCTACCGCAACCCCTTTGAAAAAATATTAGAGAAATGACAGACACCATAGCAAACCACCAGTCAATATCAGGCCGCGAGCTCGGAGGCGAGCGCCCTCTCTTCGCCGCCCACCATCTTAATCTTTCAGACGTCACATTCACCGCAGGAGAGTCGGCCCTCAAATGCTGCAGAGACATACAGGCCGACCACTGCCGCTTCGAAGGCAAGTATCCCCTCTGGCACTGCAAGGGTGTAGAGGTGACAGACTCTGTCTTCACCCCCGGAGCCCGCGCCGCCATATGGTACACCTCGCAGTGTGTCATGAAGCGCACCCGCGTCGAGGCCCCCAAGATGTTCCGCGAGGTGACGGGCGTCACACTCGAGGATGTCGAGATACCCGACGCCCAGGAGACTCTCTGGCACTGCAACGACATACGCATCAACCGCGTCAGGGTCTCCAACGCCGACTATCTCTTCATGCACTCAGGCTACATCTCCATCAACGACTACGTACAGCACGGCAACTACTCGTTCCAATACTGCTCGAACGTCGTCATCCGCAACGCCGACATACACTCTAAAGACGCCTTCTGGGGGACAGAAGACGTCACCGTCTACGACTCCAGGCTCCAAGGCGAGTATCTCGGCTGGCACTCCAGGAGGCTCAGGCTCGTGAGATGCCACATCTCAGGCACCCAGCCCCTCTGCTACTGCAAGGAGCTCGTGCTCGAAGACTGCACCTTCGACGCCGACGCCGACCTGGCATTCGAAGACTCGGACCTGACAGCCACGATACTCTCGCCCGTCACCTCTATCAAGAATCCACGCTCGGGCCGCATCACACTCCCCTCGGCCGGAGAGATAATCATTGACGCCAACGTGCTCCAGCCCGCCGACTGCGTCATCACACAGACAGACATCCCCGAGAATGTTTGACTTCGACCTCCCCACAGACCGCCGCGGCACAGGCTCGTACAAGTGGGACGAGCATCCCGGCCCGCTGCCCATGTGGGTAGCCGACATGGATTTCCGCACGGCGCCCTGCGTCGTCGAGGCCCTGCGCCGCAGAGTAGACCACGGCATCTTCGGCTACACGCTCGTCGCCGACAGCTACTACGAAGCCCTGACAGGATGGTTTGCCGGACGCCACGGATTCTCTTTCGGGCGCAGAGACGTCATCTACACCTCGGGCGTGGTGCCCGCCATATCGGCCGTCATCAAGGCCCTTGTACGTCCCGGCGAGGGGGTCATAGTGCAGACCCCCGTCTACAACTGCTTCTTCTCCTCCATACGCAACAACGGATGTCGCGTGGTGGAGAACCCTCTGCTGCGCGAGGAGTGCGGCGAGGGCGAGTTCACATACCGCATGGACTTCCGCGGGCTCGAGGAGCTGTGCGCCGACCCGGCCAACACCATGCTCCTGCTC
>JAIDJD010000319.1 GCA_029052375.1 Duncaniella sp.
CTTTGCGGTCAGAGCCTGAGGCGAGGCTGCGGGTGATGAACCCGGCCACGTCGGCCCTGACCCGGTCGGGGTCAACGCCTGCGTCGCTGTATCCATCGCGGATGCGGCAATAGTCCACGCCCTGGAAGACCATCTGGTGGACCGTGGCCAGCTTCTCGGCCTGCACGGGGTCAAAGTCTCCGCTCGAGATGCCCTCGGCGAGTATGGCGCCGAGTATCTCCTTCTCCTTGCCCACGGCCAGCAGGCGTATGCGCTCGAGGCGCTTGTAGTCGAGGGTCAGGTAGGAGAGCAGTTTGCCGGCAGGGCCGGAGGTCGGGGCCACGGCCTCCTCGAGTATGTCGAAGCGGGCATGGATATAGCGCTCGAGCTTTTCGACAGGCGGGCAAGCCGACGCGGCCACCTCGCGGAGGCGTCCGACAATCTGTTCGGCCTCGCGCTCGATGACGGCCTCGTATATCTCCATCTTGTTCCTGAAGTAGGTATAGATGGTGCGCCGCCCCTTGAGCGAGGCGGCCGCGATGTCGTTCATCGTAGTGCGCTCCACGCCGTTCGAGGCGAAGAGCTGTCGGGCAACGTCGATAAGGCGTTCGCGTGTACGGGCTGCAATGGATGTCATCGGCATCGGAAGTTCTGGATACTATTCGCCTGCAAAGATACGAAAAAAATCCGGTAACTTACAGCGAAACGCCCTGCGACTTGAGGAATTCCTTGTAGACGCGGGAGAAGTGTTCGGCCTGCTCGCGGGGATAGCGGACTTCGGCGAAGACCTGGGCGAGGTTTTGCTTTGAGTTCTCGGCTACGAACTTGCGGTTGGACTCGAGCGCCTCCTGGGGGGCGTAGAGGCCGAGGAGCTCGGTGTCCGAGGGGTTGTCATACTCCTCGTAGTGGACTACGGCCTTGAGGGGAAGGCGGTCTGTGGGGCCTCCGTCGGGATTGGCGGGATAGCCGACGGTGACGGTGACCACGGGGATGACGCCTGCGGGGAGACGGAGCAGGTCGGCTATCATCGGGGCGTTGTAGGTGGTGGTGCCGAGATAGCAGGTGCCGAGGCCCTCCATCTCTGCCACGGTGCAGAACTGCTGGGCGAAGAGCGAGGTGTCTATGACGCCCCATGTGAAGCCCTGGAGGTTTGAGAGGCCGGGCTCGGCGCCGCCGAGGCGGCACCAGCGGTCGAAGCGGTTGAGGTCGAGGCAGAATGTCAGCGCCGCCTTGGCGTTGGCAATGGCGGGCTGAGAGAAGTGTGCGGGGGCCAGCGCGGCGAGGCGCTCGGGCTCGCGGGTGACGACTACGGAGTAGAGCTGCATATTGCCCGTGTTGGCGGCGTGGATGGCCTGGCCGAGGAGAGATTCGATGAGCGAGTCTGCCACGGGGCGCGCGGGGTCGTAGGCGCGGACGGTGTGGCGGGTTGAGAAGTAGCTGTTCATGATTCGGTGTCTCTGAGAGGGTGTTGGATGTCGCAGGAGGGCTTCATTACCACACCTGTGCCCTTGAGGCCGTTGACGCCTATGGTCAGGGGGCTGTCGAAGGTGACGATGCGCAGGAAGTCGCTCTCGTAGACGGCGGGCCGGGCGTCGAGGAAGGCCACGTCGTAGAGGTCTGTGGCGGGGGCTCCGGGGTCTCTGCGCGCCGAGGTGTCGATGGTGAAGTATGCCACTCCGAACGATGTGAGGTTCTGGAAGAAGTGTGTGCCCTGGCTCGGCTCTATGCGGTAGTTGGGCAGCGAAGACTCTACGATGAGCCTGGCGGCCGAGATGGCGGGCCACTTGACGGGGATGCCCAGGGCGGTGTCTGACGAGCCCCAGCGCCCGGGGCCGATGAGTATGTAGCGCTCGTCGCGGTCGAGAAATCCGCGGTTCACCTTCTCCATCTCGCGGGCTATGAGCGAGTTGTTGAACGATGAGAATTTGTCCGGACGGACGTAGACCACGGTGTTGACACCCTCGATGGTGCCGTGGCCGAGGGCTGTCGACGACTTGAGCAGCAGGCTCTCGTCGGGCGCAGACATGACGGCCTCGTCGACATTCTCCTTGCGGTCTACGATCGGGCGTATCTGCAGCCAGTAGAGCCTCCCCTTCGAGGCAGACCTCGGGCCGCAGTCGTCGACCATGCCGGCAAACTCTATCTCGACAGGGCGCTGCATCTCGGTCTGGCCGCGCGTCAGCATGAAGTCGAGAGCCTCGGACAGAGGGTAGACCTTGTGTTTGAGGATGTTGTTGAAGGTCACCAGCTTGCGCCCTTCCTGGCGGTCGTTGTCGCGGATGACGTTGTCGCGGTAGTCGAAGGTGGATACCATGTATTTGAGCGCGCCCTTGTCCGCGATGTCCTGGACGCGGAGCTTGGATATGTTGTATCCGTCGTCGACGGTCATGGGGTTGACGGCCTCCTTGTCGTGGCCGGTGGTGATGGCATACATACGCGTCTGTGTGTCGCGCAGGGCCAGTGTCAGCTCTGATGTCTGGAGGACGCTCTCGGGATGGCGCGGAGAGAAGCGCAGTCCCACGCCGCCGTCGACGATATACTTGCCGAGGCCGACGGCTATCTCGGCCACGCCGTCCTCGGGACGTTCAGACCCGAGGGGATAGTAGTTGAGCGAACGGCCCACGCCCGAGAACGAGGGGAAATAGTACCCGTCTACATCCTTGCCGACGACTTCCTGGAGGATGACGGCCATCTTCTCCTGGTCTATGACGTTGGAGGTGGCGGTCATGTAGGCCTTGGAGTCGGAGTAGAAGACAGAGGCATATACGCCCTTGATGGCGTCTGTGAGACGGCTCAGCATCTCGGCGTTCTCGCCCTTGGGCACCATGTAGGTGGAGTAGATGCCGGCGAAGGGCTGGTAGTGCGAGTCTTCGAGCAGGCTGGACGAGCGGACGGCGATGGGTGTGTCTACCACCTCGAGCAGAGCCTTGAGGTCTTGCCTGATGGATTCCGGCAGGCGCGCCTTGAGGAAGTGGCTGAGTATCTCCTCGTCCGAAGCGTCGCTCAGCGCTATGGGATAGAGCTGGTTGGACTCCATGAACTCGTCGAAGATGTCGGTGCAGAGCACCACGGTGCGGGGGATGGTGATGGAGATGCCGTCAAAGTTGTCGCAGACGGGGTTTTTCTTGATTATCGAGTCGATGAACGCCAGGCCGCGTCCCTTGCCTCCGAGCGAGCCCTGGCCGATGCGGGCAAAGTTGGAGTAGTGGTCAAAGCGGTCTTGCCTGAAGATGGCCACCACGCCGCGGTTCTTCATCTTGCGGTACTTGACTATGAGGTCGAAGAACAGCTGGCGCACCTTGGGGGCGTCCTGGAGCTTGGTGAAGCGGTGGCGCTTGATCACCTCGGCTATGGGAAACAGCGCGCGCGAGTAGAGCCAGCGCGAGATGTCGTTGGACGACGCGTGCCAGTGGAGAGCCTCGGCCGGGATGTCGAAGATATGCTTCTGCAGGTCCTTGAGCGACGTTATGCGCCGTATCTCCTCGCCGGTCTCGGGATTGCGCACCACAAAGTCGCCGAATCCGAAGTTGTTGATGATGGCCTTGCCGAGGTCTACGGGAAACTTCTTGGAGTTCTTGTCTATGAAGGTGCTGCCTATCTCCTCGGCCTCGTATGAGTTTTCGGCTTCGGAGCTCTCGAGGATTACGGGCAGGTAGGGGTCGCGGCCGCGGAGCTCGCGTGCCAGGGCGAGGCCGGCCTTGCTGTCCTTGGCTCCGCCGCGCTTGAAAGACACGTCGCTGATCACACCCAGGATGTGCTCGGAGTAGCGGTTGTATATCTCTATGGCTTCCTCGTAGTCTCGGGCCAGCATCACCTTGGGGCGGCCTCGCATACGCAGCATCCGCTCGTGCTCGTTGAGAGCCTCGGTAGAGAAGAGGCGGCTCTGGGTGAGGATGAACTTGTAGACTATCGGCAGCACCGAAGAGTAGAAGCGCACGGAGTCTTCGACCAGGAGTATCATCTGGACTCCCACGCCGTTGATGTCGTTCTCGGCGTTCATCTTGTCTTCGAGCAGCTTGATGATGGCCAGCAGCAGGTCTACATTGCCCAGCCACGAGAAGACATAGTCGATGCCGGAGAAGTCTTCGTTGGCCAGGCGGCGCGACACCTCCTTGGAGAACGGCGTCAGCACCACGATAGGCTGCTCGGGGTGGGCCTCCTTGATGCGGCGCGCCCCCGAGAAGGTCTCGCTGACGTCGTTGCCCGGCATCATTATCACGAGGTCAAAGCTCTTGCCGGCCATTACCTCGAGGGCCTCGGCGGTGTTGAGCACACGGGTGACGCGCGGAGGCGAGGACAGGTTGAGCGAGGTGTACTCGAAATAGAGCTGTTCCTCCACGCGTCCGTCCTCCTCCATCATGAATGCATCGTAGGCCGACGCTATCAGAAGCACGTTGAATATGCGCTTCTGCATCAGATTCTGGAATGCTGTGTCCTTGAGATACAGCTGGCTCAGCGCATCGTCGCTGAGGTCGTAGAAATTCTCCATTATTAATGCGCTTCGCGCAGTTTAGGGTTTATTGCCTTACGGCTTTGGGTTTGAAGTTTAAGGAACTTAAGTGCTTCGCGCAGGCTAAACTTTAAACCTGAGAGCGAAGCTCCTAAACTTTAAACCGCACTTTGTGCGATTAATTGATAAACGAATCCTTGAACCCGAGGAAGTAGAGGACACCGTCGAGACCGATGGTCGAGATAGACTGGTCTGCTGTGGCCTTCACCTTGGGCTTGGCGTGGAAGGCGATGCCGAGGCCGGCTGTCCCGAGCATAGGGAGGTCGTTGGCGCCGTCGCCCACGGCAATGGTCTGGGCAATATTGACATTCTCCACCTGGGCTATCAGCTTGAGCAGCTCGGCCTTGCGGCGGCCGTCAACCACATCGCCCACATAGCGTCCCGTCAGCTTGCCGTCCTCGATTTCGAGCTCGTTGGCATATACATAGTCGAAGCCGAAACGCTGTTTGAGATAGTTGCCGAAGTATGTGAAACCGCCCGAGAGGATAGCCGTCTTATAGCCTGCGCGCTTGAGCACCTGCATCATGCGGTCGACGCCCTCGGTGATGGGCAGATTCTGGGCTATATCCTGCATGACGCTCTCGTCGAGACCCTTGAGCAGGGCCACACGTTCGGTGAAGCTCTGGCAGAAGTCAATCTCGCCCCTCATGGCACGCTCGGTGATGGCCCTGACCTTGTCGCCCACGCCGGCACGCTCGGCCAGCTCGTCTATCACCTCGGTCTCTATCAGCGTAGAGTCCATATCGAAGCATATCAGGCGGCGGCAGCGGCGGTAGAGAGTGTCCTGCTGCACCGAAATGTCAAACTCGTCCTCCTGTGAGAGCTGCATGAAACGGCGTTGCATCTCGTGGACATCGCCCGGATTGCCTCGCACCGAAAACTCCACACACGACTTGGACTTGGGCTGTTCCTCCAGCCCCAGGGGCATACGTCCCGTCAGGCGCTGTATGGCGTCTATGTTAAGACCCTGGCGCGAAATCTCCTCGGAGACGCTCGCTATCTGGCGCGCCGTCAGGCGGCGCCCGAGCAGGGTGATGATCCAGCGGTTCTTGCCCTGTCGGCCCACCCACTTCTCATACTCGGAGACACTGATGGGAGAAAACCTGATATTGACATTGAGCTCCGTAGCCTTGAAGAGAAGCTCCTTCATGATGTTTCCGCTCACATCCGAGCTGGTCTTGATCAGAATGCCCAGCGATAGAGTGTGGTGAATGTCGGCCTGTCCGATGTCCAGGATTCCGGCATCGTACCGTGCGAGAATCTCAGAGAGCGCCCATGTGACGCCAGGATGGTCCTGGCCCGAGATATTGATGAGGATAAGCTCGGTATTGATATTTTTATCCATTTTTCAGCTATAGAAATCACTATACAAGTAATATGTGAAAACCCTGCCCCGCGGCACTCCGCCAGACAGAATCAGACTGCAAATATACCACTTTTTCGGCCAAAACTTATCCGCTATGGCCCAAAACTCCCCGAAAATTACTAATTTTGCACGCGAATTACAGAACTAATCAAAAAACAAAGCTATGAGTTACAATCTGCTCAAAGGCAAACGCGGCATCATCTTCGGCGCTCTTAACGACAAGAGCATCGCCTGGAAGGTGGCAGAGAAGGCCGTGGAGGAGGGTGCTGTCATCACCCTCAGCAACACCCCTGTGGCTGTACGCATGGGCGAGGTGAGCCAGCTCGGCGAGAAGCTGGGCGCTGAGGTCATCCCCGCCGACGCCACAAATGTCGACGACCTCGAAATGGTGTTCCAGCGCTCGATGGAAGTGCTCGGCGGCAAGATAGATTTTGTCCTCCATTCCATAGGTATGTCGCCCAACGTGCGCAAGAAGCGTCTCTATGACGACCTCGACTACGATATGCTCAACAAGACGCTCGACATCTCGGCTATCTCGTTCCACAAGATGATACAGGCCGCCAAGAAGCTCGACGCCATCTCGCAGGGCGGCTCTATCGTAGCCCTCACATATATGGCCGCACAGCGTACGATGTTCGGCTACAACGACATGGCCGACGCCAAGGCTCTGCTCGAGTCCATAGCCCGCAGCTTCGGATACATCTATGGCCGCGAGAAGCAGGTGCGCATCAACACCATCTCCCAGTCGCCCACAGCCACCACTGCCGGCAGCGGCGTCAAGGGCATGGAGTCGCTGATGGACTTCGCCAACCGTATGTCTCCCCTCGGCAATGCCAACGCCGACGAGTGTGCCGACTACTGCATCACACTCTTCTCTGACCTCACCCGCAAGGTGACTATGCAGAACCTCTATCACGACGGCGGCTTCTCGTCGATGGGCATGAGCCTCCGCGCAATGGACCAGTACGAGAAGAGCTTCGACCAGTACCGCAATCCCGACGGAACCATCCAGTACGGCTGATTGCAGACCCTGACGCCGGGACAGGCTTAAATTTTTCTGCCTGAAATTTGGCGGAATCGCCAAAAACCACTACCTTTGCACTGCCTTAGGGAGACCGGAGTGTCTCCTTGGGCAAAAGGATTGTCTTATGGTGTAATGGTAGCACTGCAGTTTTTGGTTCTGCCTGTCTTGGTTCGAATCCAGGTAAGACAACATAAATCAAGGAGTTGAGCATCAGATGCTCGGCTCCTTGTTTTTTGTATGCTGTCTGTGGTCAGGGCGATGTATCGTCCTCCCCCCAATATGCGCCCCGGGGAGGCGCGTTTGTGACAGCCGCCGGGTTGGAGACGAATACACTATTTTATCGGACGGCAATATTCTTGTCAGGTTTGGCAAAGGTCCGGTCCGTGCAGTAAAAAAACTCAGCCCGAGAGCATCGTCTGGATGCTTTCGGGCTGATGGTTTGGTTTACTTGCGATTGGGGATGTCTCAGAGCTTGTAGACCTCGGAGCCTGCGAGGAGGAAGCATCCGGTGCCGTAGTCGTCAAAGTCGGGCTTTGAGTCGTAGGCTACGGGCTGGCCGTCCTTGGGCTCCTTGCCGGTGCCCTGCACGTAGCCGAGGTAGCCGTTGGGGTGTACGGCCTCGTTGACCATTGCGTTCCAGCCCTTGGCGAGCACGGGCATGAACTTCTTGGCGTCGAGCAGGCCGGTGCGCACACCGTAGGCCATGCCGTAGACAAAGAGGGCAGTGCCGGTCAGCTCCTTGCCGCCGAAGTCGTCGGGGTCGGCGAGCGATACGTTCCAGAAGCCGTCCTTGCGCTGGCACTTGGCCGCGGCCTCGAGCATATTCTTGAGGTCTTTCTCATAGTCGGCGCGATGGAGGTCGTCGGCGGGGAGCTCCTCGAGCATCTTGACGAGAGCAGCCACTACCCATCCGTTGCCGCGCGACCAGTAGCACTGCTTGCCGTTAGGAGTCTTGTAGGGGGGCACGAAGTCCTTGTCGCGCCACCAGAGGCCGTCCTTCTCGTTGTAGAGGCCGCCGGCGAGGGTGTCGCGGCTCCACTTGTACATATTCCAGGCCTTGTCGAAGTAGCGCTTGTCGCCAGTGTCCTTGCCGAGCTTGGCCATCACGGGCATACCCATCTGTATGGCGTCGATCCATGTCCAGTCGTCCACCTGGGGGGTGTTGAGGTACATATTCATGTTGGCCTTGGTCTTTGTGAGCATCTTGGGCTCGGGAGTGAGGCGGTAGAGGTCGATGTAGGTCTGCGAGCAGCAGTAGTTGTCGGCGTTGCGGGTGGTGGTGTCGTCGCGGCGCATACCCCACTTGAAACCTTCTGCCCAGTCGTAGGCATAGTCATAGTAGCGGTTGTCGGGATGTATGCTGTAGAGGGCCATGAGGCCTTCGAAGTAGACGCCGCGGGTCCAGATGTTGGCCTCGTAGACCTTCTTGCGCGAGTAGTAGGGGATGCCTACGAGGGGGTCGGGATGGTTTTTGAGATAGAAGTCGTTGACCTTTATGAGGGTCTTGAGCGTCTCCTTGCGGGGAGGGAGCACGGTGGAGTTCTCGGCGGCAGGCACTGCGGGTGCGAGCATCAGGACGCCGAGGACAGCTAAAAGAAGTCGTTTCATCAGATGTTGGTTGTTAAGGTATTAGGATTAGTTGTAGTTGACAGGTGTGAGGGTGACGTCAGAGACGAGGCCCGAGGGGAGCACCTCCCAGTCGCCGAACGAGAACTGCTTGGCATTGGTGACCGAGTTGATGTTGGTGTCCTTGAAGATGCGCCACTTGACGCCGCGCTTCTCGTAGTCGCGGATGCGGTTGGCCTCAAGGTTGGTGACATCGACGGCGATGGTGTTGGTGCCGGGCTTGAGATAGCGTCCTACCTCGGTGCGGAAGGGCACGGCCCAGAGTATGCCGGCGTCCTGGCCGTTGATGGTGACGCGGGCGCTCTCGCGGACGTCGCCGAGGTCGAGTATCCAGTCTGAGGCCTGTACGTCTGCGGGTATCTCAAATGTGGTCTCGTAGCGTCCTGTGGCCTGGTTGACCTGCAGGCGCGGGTCGGGGATGGTGGTCCAGTCGGCCAGGGTGTTTATGGCGAATGTGTCGGGTATCTCGGGCTGGCTCTTGGGGAAGGTGAGCTTCCAGCCCTTGTCGAGCCTTACGGGCTCGCCCTTGGAGGCGATGTAGTTCCACTTCTCTCCGCTGACGGCCTCGGGGAAGGTCTTGATGATGCGCGACTCGCCGGGGGCGAGCTGGAGCCTTACAGACATATTGCCGTCTTTCTGCACGGCTGTCTCGGCCACGCCCTTGCGTCCCGTCATGGGGTCGAAGATCATGGCGCCCTTGCCGTCTACAGAGAGCTCGACCATGCCGTCGACGGGCTTGTCGGCGAGCAGGGATACAAAGTAGTTGCAGCCTCCGGCCTCGTTGCGGCGGCGGAGCATCGAGAGGCCGTCGGCGCGGGCCTTCTCGGGCTTGATGCCAGTGAGGGGGAGCACCTCGGTGATGGATGGGGCTGTGAGGATGCGTCCCTTGCCGTAGGCATACTCGGCTGTCTCGCCGGGCTTGAGGGCGGGGAGGTCTGCGGCAACCTTCTTGAGGGCCTTGCGGCGAGCCTCGAGGCGGCCCATGCCGGGGACGTCAGAGGGTATGCCGCCCACGAATGCCACGGTGGCGCCCTCGCGTGCGAGGTCGGCCAGGCGGCGGAGGGTCTGGGGCTGCATCATCTTGACAGAGGGCACGATGATGGCGCGGTAGTGGGTGTTAGACTTAGAGGCCAGAGAGCCGTCCTCGCGTGTCTTGAGCACGGTGAGGAGCGAGTCTGAGACATAGTCCATGTCATATCCGGCGCTGACGATGTCCGAGACGGCCTTCTTGACGTCGGGCATACGCTGGCGCATCTTGTGGATGTCGAACATCAGGTAGGGGACGCCGTCCTGGCGGTGGAGGATATCGTCGTGGGGGAAGAAGAGCAGGAGGTCTGCGTCAGGGTCGCCCTGGGTGAGGAAGCTCTGCGAGCGGGCTATGT
>JAIDJD010000032.1 GCA_029052375.1 Duncaniella sp.
CGATTTTGAAATTGCCGGTGTCCGGGATTCCGACAATATCTCCGGGATATGCCTCGTCCACGATATTCTTTTTCTGGGCCATGAACGCCGTGGGCGCCGCGAACTTGAGCATCTTGTTTGAGCGGATGTGGCGGTAGGGCTCGTTGCGCAGGAAGGTGCCAGAGCATATCTTGACAAACGCTATGCACGAGCGGTGGTTGGGGTCCATGTTGGCATGAATCTTGAACACGAATCCGCTGAAACCCTCCTCTTCGGGGCAGACCTTGCGCTCCTCCGCCTCGATGGGCTTGGGCGCGGGGGCTATCTGAACGAAGCAGTCGAGAAGCTCCTTGACGCCGAAGGTGTTGAGGGCCGAGCCGAAGAACACGGGAGCCACCTCGCCTGTGAGGTACTCCTCCTTGTCAAACTCGGGATAGACACCGTCTATCAGCTCGATGTCCTCGCGGAGCTTTGCGGCATCCTCCTCGCCTACAGCCCGGTCGATGCGGGGGTCGTCGAGCGAGTCTATCTCCACACGCTCGCTCACCCTCTGCTTGTCGGGGGTGAAGAGGTCCAGCGAGTGCTCGTAGATGTTGTAGACACCCTTGAAACGCTCGCCTATGTTGATGGGCCACGAGAGGGGGCGCACCTTGATGTGCAGCTCGCTCTCGAGCTCGTCGAGGATGTCGAAGGGGTCGCGGCCCTCGCGGTCGAGCTTGTTGACAAAGACTATCACGGGGGTGTTGCGCATACGGCACACCTCCATCAGCTTGCGTGTCTGTCTCTCGACACCCTTGGCCACGTCGACCACGATGATTACGGAGTCTACGGCTGTCAGTGTGCGGTAGGTGTCTTCGGCAAAGTCCTGGTGGCCCGGGGTGTCGAGGATGTTGACCTTGTAGTCTCCATAGTCGAATCCCATCACAGAGGTGGCCACGGATATGCCGCGCTGTTTCTCGATTTCCATCCAGTCTGAGGTGGCTGTCTTCTTGATTTTGATGGACTTGACAGCGCCGTCCACATG
>JAIDJD010000320.1 GCA_029052375.1 Duncaniella sp.
CGGGTGCTCAATATATTTGCGCACCCGCTTGTCGAGGGAAATTTTTTTTTCGGATAGGCCCCGGTGGGCGCGGCGTCGTCGGCCTTGTCATCTTGGCTGTTTCGACTCTTGGCCAACGGGCGGCCCGGAAAAACTGTCTGCATCACCGGGCCGTGGTGTAGTTTTCTTTAGTTTGGACCGAGGTGCGCAGAATGGCTGCGCACAGTGTGTCTAACTTTGCAACCAATTGATAAATCAACTGTTTATGAAGACAATAGATGGATATGACGTGAAGATTTTCACGGACAATATTGAAGATAGTGCCTTGGTCCAGATCAAGGAGCTGCTCTCGATAGACGTCTTTTCTGACAAGAAGATACGCATCATGCCCGACGTACACGCGGGGGCAGGGTGTGTAATCGGATTCACCGGCGACCTCGGCGACAAGGTCATACCCAATATAGTGGGTGTTGACATCGGCTGCGGTATGCGCATACTCAATCTCGGGAAGGTCTCTGGCATAGACTATCATTCCTTTCACGAGCATATATGTGCCTCTGTGCCAGCCGGGAAGAATGTGCGTGAAGACCGATTGGGATTCAAGCCCCTTGTCGGCGAGGAGATGGAAATCTACCGCGAGGCAAAACAGCTTGTGACCGAGCTCTTCTGCTATCGTGAAATCAAGGACTCCGGGCGAATCAACAAGGCCATCGGCTCGCTTGGCGGTGGCAATCACTTCATCGAACTCGACAAGGACGACGACGCAAATGTCTATCTTGTGATACATACCGGTTCGCGCAACCTTGGCAAACAGGTTGCCGAAATCTACCAGGCAAAAGCTGTGAAGCATCTCACAGAGGGCGCCGATGAGTTTGAGGAGACCGTCAGGCGCACCATCGAGGAATACAAGGCCGCCGGCCGCCGCTCGGAGTTGAACGGCGTCATAAAGAAAATGCGGAGAGAACATCAGTATGCTGTGCCCTCGCTCCCTGCCGCCCTATGCTATGTGGAGGGTGAGACCCGCGGGCAATACCTCCATGATATGCGCCTTTGCCAGCGGTGGGCTCAGCTCAACCGACGGCTCATAGCTATGCTGCTCATGCGGTTTTTCACCGGAATAGAAGTCGTCGATGAGTTTGAGTCGGTCCACAACTATATAAGCGATGACAACATTATCCGCAAGGGTGCTATCTCTGCCGGTGTCGGAGAGCGTTGCATCATCCCTCTTAATATGCGTGACGGGTCGTTGCTCTGCACCGGCAAGGGCAATCCCGACTGGAATTGTTCTGCCCCTCACGGAGCCGGACGGGTATTGAGCCGCTCCAAAGCCTGCGAGCAGGTCAGGATGGAAGACTTCGTGGCCGCCATGCAGGGCATCTATTCGGAATCGGTCAACGACTTCACACGCGACGAGTCGCCTATGGTCTATAAGCCCGCATCTGAAATCATCGCCAACATCGGCGACACGGTCAGCATCGACGCAATCATCCGCCCGATATTCAACTTCAAGGCCGGCAGGTAATTGCCGGTGCTGTTCCGGTCGCATTCTGCAATGTCGAGCCCGTCCCTTCCGTCTAATTTAAGGATAGGGAAGGGTGGGCTGTCAGTCGCCGGCGAGGGCGCGGTAGTCTGCGAGAAAGCGCCTCAGCTGGCAGATGCCGATGGCGAGGCCTATGGCGGCGCCTGTGAGGATAGAGGCTGTCATGTATGGGGTGGCCTTGAGCGAGAGGGCTATGAGCGTGACTGTGGCAATGGCCAGGGGTATGGACCAGAACATAAACATGAGGTGGACCCGCCTGCAGGCCATGGCTCTCTCCGCCACTTCAGACACACTCATGCGGGCTATGTCTATGGAGCCGAGCTTGCGCCACAGCCACCAGTCTGCGGCCGAGCAGGAGAGGCCGAGCGCTACGCCCAGCAGGCTGGCTATCAGGCCGTATGTGCCGGAGAAGATGCGGCCGGACGACTGCATGGCAAACATCAGTGCAACAGCGATGCCGAGAATGGCATACCTCCTGTATCGCGCCGCCAGGCTGTCGAGAGCTGTCCTGTTCCTGGTCTCGCTTATCTTTTTCACTTGTGTCTCGAGCGAGGCGAGGCGGGCGTCTGTGCGGTCCCAAATCTTTTTCATTTCTTCTGATTCCATAAACGGTGTCTTGTATTTTTGTCGGTTAATAATTGTCTTTTTCGTATTTTGTCATCAGGTCGGCGAGTCTCTGGCGCGATCGTCTCAGGCGAGTGGCCACAGTGTTGCGCGGCAGTCCTGTCACCTCGGCTATCTCCTCGTATGCCCTTCCGTCGAGGCGCATCATCACCATCGAGCGGTCGAGCGGGTTGAGCTCTCCTATGCATCTGTGCAGCAGGGCTATTCTCTCTTCGGTCTCTCCGCCGCCGGCACTTGTATCGAGCCTTTCGGCGTGCATATCCTCGAGGCTCGGCATAGAGGCACGGGCATTGCGCTTCGCCGTCGAGACGCAGGTGTTGAAGCATACGCGGTAGACCCACGTCATCTCCGAACTCTCGCCTCTGAAGCTCCCGAGCCCACGCCAGAGGTTGAGCATCACGTCCTGCCTCAGGTCGTCAAAGTCGGCATTGCTGCCGGCGAAGTAGAAGCATATCTTGGTTATCAGCGCATTGTGGCGCGAGACGAGGTCGATGAAGCGCCTCTCTGCCGCGGGGTCCGGGGCTGTGTCTGCCCCTGTGGCCATGAGCATCAGTAGTCTGAGCCAGCCGCGGGGCAGGGTGGGGCAGAGCAGGGTCGTGTCGATGGTTGCTGTCATTGTTTTTTCGTTCTTTTCACCCAATTAGACATAGCCGTTTCGGGATAGTTTCACAAAATATCAAAATCACCCGCAAAATTCGCGAAAAAATCGCTATTTTTGCATAATAAACCGCAATCACAGACACAAAGCATGAAAATATCAGCACTTCTCTTAGCCGCGGCCATGGCCGTTCCTGTAGGCTCTATGGCCTGCACCAGCCTCATCGCAGGCCGTGCCGCAACCCCTGACGGCTCAGTGCTCGTCACCTACGCGGCAGACTCGCACACGCTCTACGGCGAACTCTACCACACCCCCGGCGGACGCCACGCCAAGGGCGAGATGCGCAAGGTGGTGGAGTGGGACACCGGCAAGCCCCTCGGCGAGATACCTCAGCCCGAGGTGACATACACCACCCTCGGCAATATGAACGAGCATGGCCTCACCATCGTCGAGAGCACATGGGGCGGCCGCGAGGAGCTCGTGGACACCGCCGGCATCATCGACTACGGCTCGCTTATATACATTGCCCTCGAACGCTCGCGCACAGCCCGCGAGGCCCTCAGGGTGATGACAGACCTCGTGGCCGAGTATGGCTACGCCTCCGAGGGCGAGTCGTTCACCATTGCCGACGCCAAGGAGGTGTGGGTGATGGAGCTCATAGGCAAGGGCGGCAAGGAGAAGGGCGCCGTATGGGTGGCCCGCCGCATCCCCGACGACTGCATCTCGGGCCATGCCAACTTCCCCCGCATACACAAGTTCCCCCTGGACGACAAGGAGAACACCATATACTCGCCCGACGTCATCTCCTTTGCCCGCAGCCAGGGCTACTTTGACGGCAAGGACGAGGACTTCAGCTTCTCCTCGGCCTATGCCGAGCTCGACGGCACCGCCACCCGCGGCTGTGACGGACGTGTGTGGAGCTACTTCAACCGCTTTGCCGGCGGCATGGAGCGCTATCTCCCCTGGGTGATGGAGTCCGAGGGCGAGGCGATGCCCCTCTGGGTCAAGCCCGACTCGCTCGTCAGCGTCAACGACATGAAGTGGGCCATGCGCGACCACTTCGAGGGCACGCCCATGGACATGACCAAAGACGTCGGCGCAGGCCCCTATGCTGTGCCTTACCGCTGGCGTCCCATGACATGGACTGTAGACGGCGTCGAGTATCTCAACGAGCGCGCCATAGCCACACAGCAGACAGGATTCTCGCTCGTCTCGCAGATGAACGAGGCCTTCCCCCGGCAGATGCGCGGCATCCTCTGGTTTGGCGTCGACGATACCAACACCTGTGTCTATGTCCCCATCTACAACTCTCTCACCAAGGTGCCCCGCGAGTTCGAGGTCGGCAACGGCGACATCCTCAACCTCTCGTGGGACGCGGCATTCTGGGTGAACAACTATGTGGCCAACCAGGCCTACAACCGCTACTCGCAGATGATTCCTGACATCCGCCGCGTCCAGAAGGCCGAGGAGGCCCGCCTCGAGCAGGAGGTCGACTCGCTCAAGACCGCCGTGGCCGGCATGGCTCCCGCCGCCGCCGCCAAGGCTCTCCAGGACCACGCCATCATGGCCTCGGCCCGCTGTCTCAAGAACTACAGGAACCTCGGCGACTATCTCCTGGTCAAGTATCTCGACGGCAACGTCAAGCGCGAGACCCCCGAGGGCGAGTTTGAGCGCACGCCCCACGGTATGTGTGCCTCTCCGATGTTCCCCGGATATGACGAGCGCTACTACCGCAGTGTGGCCAAGGAGACCGGAGACCATCTTAAAGTCAAGCAGTTCCCCAAGAAATGACCCCGGACGACAGATCCGTGCCCCCTTATCTGCTCGAGCTCAACCCGCAGCAGCGCGAGGCCGTCGAGTATCTCGGCGGCCCCCAGCTTGTCATTGCCGGCGCGGGCTCGGGCAAGACCAGGGTAATCACCTACAAGATAGTCCACCTCCTCGAGAACGGCATTCCCCCGTGGCGCATTCTGGCGCTGACCTTCACCAACAAGGCCGCGCGCGAGATGAGAG
>JAIDJD010000321.1 GCA_029052375.1 Duncaniella sp.
TACCTGGATGGCTTATGCTGAGCGGCTACCTGCAATACCGCATGGAACGCATGGAGGGCTCCGGCTATAAGCTGCACAACTACAACTGGAGCGGCAATGCCAACCTCCGGCTCACGCACTGGGGATTCTCCCTTTCAGCACAATATGTCCGCGCGCAGCATGACCTGTGGGGCGAGAAAATCAGCTGGGGAGAAAACATCTCCGTGGTCGACCTCTCTTACAACCTGAAAGACTGGCAGTTCGGGGCTGGAATGATAATGCCCTTCGGCAGATACGACCAAGGCTCCAAAATGATAAGCAAATGGAACACCAACGAACAGCATATGCGCCTTGATATGCGAATGCCATATATCAGCATCAGCTACAACCTCCGGTGGGGCCGCCAGAACCGAGGCGCCCGAAAGCTTGTGAACGCCGATGCCAACACAGACCAGTCTACAGCCGGAGGAAGATAAAGCCGAAAACAAAACAGCAAATTCATACAAGAGCAGAGGGAGGCCACGCAGTGATGCATGGACTCCCTCAAATGTTTCGGCAAAATGTTTCGACAGAGTCTCTCAGATTTCTTTAAGAGCCTGATACAGTCGGTGGACAGGCAGGCCCATGACGTTGTAGAAACTGCCCCTGATGCCTGAAATCGCGGCCGCACCTATCCACTCCTGAATTCCGTATGCCCCGGCTTTGTCGAGAGGGCGGTAGCGCTCCACATAGTAGGCTATCTCCTCGGGCGACAGCGTGCCGAAGTCCACCTGGCTTTCTGCCGAGAATGTCTTGGTGAGGCCGGCGGTGCGGACAGTGACACCCGTTATCACCCTCTGTGTCTTGCCCTGCAGGGATGCAAGCATACGCACAGCCGAGGGAAGGTCTGAGGGTTTGCCAAGCACCTTGCCGTCAAGTATTACTATAGTGTCGGCGCCTATCACTATCTTTTTCTCGCCTGCCGCTATCGGATAGGCCGAGGCCTTGAGCGAGGAGAGATAAGCCGGAATCTCCTCGGCGGCCATGCCCTCGGGGACAGTCTCGTCTACCGAATAGGACGTGTCGACCCTGAACGGTATATCAAGCAGGTCAAGCAGTTCGCGCCGGCGAGGCGAAGCGCTCGCAAGCACTATGTCGTAGCCCGTCAGATTGGCCAGAGGCCTGAAAATAGATAATGGTGCATCCATAACGATTTGTTTTATAGAGTGTGGTCAATAGAGGGCCTAACCGAGAATCTCGAACGTGTCGACATATATCTCGGTCACCTTGCGCGATATTGTATTGCGGTCCTGCCATATACGGTAGCGGAGCTTGCCCTCCACATAGAGCTTCGTACCTTTGCGGATATAGCGTTCGGCCACCTCGGCCTGCTGGCCCCAGAGCCCCAGGCTGTGCCATTCGGTGCGTGG
>JAIDJD010000322.1 GCA_029052375.1 Duncaniella sp.
ATGGGAGTGTCTACGGTGGCGCCCCAGTTGCCGAGCACGACGGTGATGTTGCCAGAGACGTTGCTCTTGATTTTGGCGGTGACGGTGTACTCGTAGTTCTCCTTGGGGTTGACGTCAAAGTCGTTGCATACGAAATACTGCACCTTGTAGTTGTCGATGGCCTCGGGATTGGTCACAACGAGGTTGCCGCCGGCCATCTCGGGCTTGAAGTCCATTACGTAGAAGGGAAATTCGGTCATCCCGGAGTAGTTCTGGTCCACGTCGGTCACGGTCTCGGCCGATGCGCAGAAAGCAGTGAGGATTGCCGCTAAGGAAAGTAAAGTTTTTTTCATTTCGTGTATGGTATTGATGATTGTGTTTTGTGAATATGAAAAGCGGAGGGGGAGCCGCGGCCCGTCCCATGGCGGGGGAGACCGGCGGTCTCCCTCTCCGCTGTCGGGTTTAAGTCAGCCCGGTGTCAATCCCGGTCGGCAAGACCCTCGGCCATGCCGGCGTATGTGGGCTTGCGGTTGAGGTTGAGGTCCCAGAGGCCGGTGGGCTGGTTGGGACGCCATCCAGAATCCTCGGGGCTGTCTGTCTGGCACCAGTGGGTGATGCCGAACTGCTGTTCGACTGGGATAATCTCGAAGTACTTGCGGACAATCCACTTGTAGTATTCGCCCATCAGCTTGTGCTGTTCGAGGGTCACCTTGTCGGTGGGGATGTCGGCTCCGTTCTCGTCCACGAGGCCCATGTCGAGCTCGGTGATGCGCACCAGCTTGCCGGTGGCGGCCATCAGGCGCAGCATCTTCTCGATATGCTCTGACTTGCTCTTCTGAGTCTCGGGGTTGAGATAATAGGAGATGTGCATCTGCGAGCCTATGCCGTCGATCTTGGTGACGCCGTCGCTCTCCCACTGCTCTATCCACGAGATGAGGCTCTTGAGCTTCTGGTTGTCGTCCCAGTCGCTCTCGAGGTTGTAGTCGTTGATGAAGAGCTTGAGGTCTGCGGGGTTGCCGCCGTTCTCCTCGAAGTACTGGCGGGCATACTTGACGGGGATGCGGACGAAGTTGTCGCCCAGATAGTCCTGCCAGTAGAACTTCTTGGCCGCGTCGGGGTCGTTGACGGCGTGCTGCAGGTCGTAGCGCTGGCCCCAGGGACCGCCCGAGATTGCCTCGTTGACCACGTCCCATGCCTTGACATAACCGCCGGTGGCCTCCATCATTCCGGCCACCCAGCGTGCCATCTCGGCCTCGAGTATCTCGGCCTTCTCTTCGGGGGTGAGAGGTATCTTGTTGAGGTTCTCGACCTTGCAGACGGTGACAGAGCGGACGTCGAGGGTGGCGTCGCAGGTCTGAGGCTTGAGTATCACGTCATAGTCGCCGCCGTTGAGGCCGTTGAACTTCAGCCTTACGGTGTTCTGGCCTTCGGTCAGCGCCACAGAGGCGGTGAACTGGTCAGAGCCTTCGCCCCAGCCGTTCTGCATGGTCAGCTGGATGCCCGAGGGGGCGTCCTTCGAGGATGTGATGTCGAGATATACCACATAGTCGCCCTCGGAGAGCTTGTTCTCTCCGCCGGGGAGGATGAAGAACTGAGACCAGTCGCCTGTGGGCACAAAGTGGATGCAGCCGTTGATTACGGGAGGCTCGCAGCCCATGGCATAGAAGGGGAAGGGACCGTCTGTGTAGGTCTTCCTGTTCACCTCGGTCTCCACTTCTACGGCGGCGGCCTCGGTGTGGGTCACCTTGACCCACTCGATCTCGAGCTTGCCGTCATATGTTCCGGGCTGGAACACGCAGATGCCCTTGCTCACCTGGCTGGGGAGCATCTTGACCGAAGCCTCGCTCCACCCGTCTGTAAACTCGAGTTTGGCCTCGTTGAACTTGCCCCAGTCGCCGAGCTGGACGTTGAGGTTGCCGGCCTTGCTGCCGCGTATCTTGGCGGTGACGGTGTACTCGCGTCCTTCCTCAAACTGGATGCCGTCCATGACGAAGAACTGATACCACTCGCCGGGGTATTCGGCTGTAAGGATGCCGTCGACGATGGCGGGCTCGTAGCCCATGACATGGAAGGGATACTTGGTGAGGCCCGCGAACTTCTGAACGGCGTCCTCCACTACCATGCCGTCAGGGCCGGCGTCGATGTCGCGGTCCTTGATCAGGCCGTTTAGATACTTGGGGTTCTGCTGTTCGTGCCAGCAGAGGGTGTGGCCGTAGACCTGCATCCCTGCCTCCCTGGCGTTGTCGACAAAGGCTGTGACGGTAGAGAAGTCCATGTCGCCATTGTCGCTGACCACAGAGGCATACTTCATTGCGTTGCCGGCAGTGATGATGTCGAAGTTGTGGTTGGTGAGGCGATAGACGGTGCCCTTCTTGTTGTAGTCGCTCGCGAGAACGCCCGTACCGAAGAGGAAGTTTGGGTGGGCCGTGCGGTCTATGTAGCTCTTGAGATCTGCGTAGCTGTTGAGATACTCGTAGTCTTTAATGGACTGGGGCTTGTCGTCGACGCTGTAGGGCAATATGTCAGTGTCGGCACATGAGGCGAGCAGCCCGGCTCCGACGGTTATTGCGGTTAATATTCTGTGCTTTGACATTGTAGTTGCGGTTTATTGTACGGTGTAGGTGAACTCCTCGAAACGGTTCTGACGGTCGCGCATTACCATTTTCTCGTCGGTGGTCACCTTGTAGGTGGCGCGGCGTCCGGATGTCTCGTCATAGACATAGTCTATGGAGTATGTATAGGAGAGCGTCAGCAGGTCGCGGTCTTTGTCGCCCCATGCCTTGGGT
Source organism: Duncaniella sp. (assembly GCA_029052375.1). Taxonomy (GTDB): domain Bacteria; phylum Bacteroidota; class Bacteroidia; order Bacteroidales; family Muribaculaceae; genus Duncaniella. The sequence continues at coordinate 2,766 of JAIDJD010000322.1, forward strand.
TCGCCCTTGCGTGTCCACTTGCCCTGGCCCGAGGCGGTGCATCCTGTGCTCTCGGTCGAGACGGTGCAGGTGCCGTTGGCGTCGATGTCGAGGATAAGGTCGCAGGCGAGGGTCTTCTCTGACTTCTTGCCTGAGGCATCGATGCAGGGGACGGTGTGGCTGAACTTGTAGACAGACTGGGTGAGGCTCTTGGTGACGAGGTAGCGCAGAGAGGCTTTCTCCCAGTAGTCGGCATTGCGGTCGTCGGTCTTGGTCTGGCCGTTATGCTCGGTGACGTCGGTGCCCTTGCTGAGCCAGCATCCGTGGTAGGGGTTCTTGTACTTCACGGCATAGAGCACATAGTCTTTGGGCTTAACAGACCAGTCGTCGGCCACGAGTCGGCGGGGTTCGAGCACGCCATCCTTGGCCTTGCCCTCGAGGATGGAGTCGGCCGAGCTTGTCAGCACGACAGGCACCACGTAGGTGGTCTCCACCGAGCGGGGGTCGTTGAAGAAGGCGTCGGTGAGCTGCACCTTGACACCGCCTATCACCTCGCCCGGCTTGATCACCATCTGGTCGCCCGAGAGAGAATAGTACTCGGCGGGCATGGGGAGCACGGGGCTGCCGTTGGAATAGCTGACGCCGTCGCAGAGCGAGTTGTCTACCTTGAAGGCGGCCGAGTGGGTCTCGGTGTTGACGTTGACGCCTCCGAGCACAGCCTTTATGTAGAAGATGTGTGCGTTGTCGTCGGTCTGGTCGAGGTCGCCGTCGTCCCCGAGGGTGATGGTGCGGACGGGGGTCTGTGTGGCGAACGATATGGTCTGGTATTCGAAGTTGTCAAATTCGATTTCGCTGTTGTGGCATCCTGTCATAGCCAGGGCGGCCGCGGCGAGAATTAAAAGAGACTTATTCATGATTGTTATCTTTAAGCGTTGGTTCATTGCGGCTTCTTACCATCCTGCGTTCTGCTTGAGAGCGCTGAACTTGAGTATCTCCGAGTAGGGGATGGGGCCGTAGTACATATACTCGCTGTAGTTGCGGGTCTCGACATCTATCACCTTGTGGTCTCCGGCGGTGATGCTCATGCCGCGGGCGGTCTCGATGAGGTCGGCCTTCCAGCGCCTCAGGTCGAAGAAGCGGAAGCCCTCGAAGCATAGCTCTATGCGGCGCTCGTTGCGTATCAGCTGGCGCATCTTCTCGGGGTCTCCCTTGGCCTCCTCGAGATAGGCGTCTCCGTTCTCGAGGCCTATGCCTGCGCGGCGGCGTATCTGCTTGATGACGTCATAGGCCGAGAATCCGTTGTTGCCCTTGCCTGTGGGGCCCCAGGCCTCGTTGGCGGCCTCGGCATAGTTGAGGAAGAACTCGGTGTAGCGCAGCATGGCGCGGTAGTGGGCCTTGCCGGTGGTGGCGCTGGGGTCGCAGTTCACGTCCTGGCGGAGGTGCTTCTTCAGGTAATAGCCGGTGCGGGTAGAGGTCGATATCTTGCCGATGGCGTCGTTGTCGGTGCCGTCCGCGGCGGTGGTGATGGTCTTGTTGTTGTTGCCTGCGGTGCCTCCGTTGTAGAGGATATACTGGGCCAGGCGGGGGTCGCGGCCTGCATAGGGGTCAGAGTCCTTGTAGTCCGACCTCGAGTCGGCGATGGGATAGCCGTTGGCCATGGGGAACGCGTCGACGAGGTTCTGCGTGGGGTTGATGCGTCCGTTGCCGTAGAGAGTGGGAGGGAAATTCTCCTTCTCGAGGTCTGTGTTGGCTCCGGACTTGGCTGTGCGCCAGAGCACCTCGGCGGGCGAGTCTGTGTCGGAATAGTTGTCCATGGCGGGGTCCGAATACCACGTTGTGCCTGTGGGGTCGAGGGCCGAGATGCCGCCTGCGTATTCTACAATCCTGGCGTTGAGATCTGCGGCCTGTGCCCATGTGGCGCCGCACTCGGCATAGGCGGGGCTGGCAGACATCAGGGCTACGCGGGCCAGGAAGGCCTCGAGTATCTCGCCGTCTACACGTCCCGAGACGCCGTTGCCGAAGACACGTGTCAGCTGGCCGTCGGTGATGCCGGGATAGCGCGAGCGCATCTCGTCGAAGCAGCTCTCGCCGTAGTTGTGCGGAAGCACTTCGAGTGCGGCGGCGATGTCGCGCTTTATGGCCTGGAGACACTCCACGTATGTGTTGCGGGGCACGTTGAAGTCGGGTGTGAGGGCGCTCTCGGCCTCCTCGACGATGGGCACTCCGAGCAGGTTGCCAGAGGCGTCATAGCCGGCATGGGCCTGGAGGAGAAAGTACATATGGATGGCACGCAGGCCGCGGGCCTCGGCCTCGAATCGCTTGCCGAAGAGCTCGTTGGCCACAGGGTCGTTGGCCCAGGTCACCTTGTCGATGCCCGAGAGCAGCTGGTTGCAGTACTGGATGCCCGAACGG
>JAIDJD010000323.1 GCA_029052375.1 Duncaniella sp.
ATGTAAGCTCGTCGAAGTATAGGCGGTCGCACATGTCATAGTCGGTCGACACGGTCTCGGGGTTGTAGTTGATCATCACCGAGCGCCAGCCTTCTTTCTTGACCGTCAGCAGTGCGTTGACCGAACACCAGTCAAACTCTACCGACGAGCCGATGCGGTATGCGCCTGAGCCGAGGACGACGATGGAGCGGTGGTCGTGCAGGTAGTTGACGTCGTTCTCAGAGCCGTTGTAGGTGAGGTAGAGATAGTTGGTCATGGCGGGGTATTCCGCGCCGAGGGTGTCTATCTGCTTCACTACCGGGAGTATGCCGAGGGCCTTGCGGTGGGCGCGCACGTCGAGCAGAGACTTCTCGGCATCGGTCATGTCGCCCTGCAGCACTTCGCGGGCTACCTGGAAGTCGCTGAAGCCCTGCTCCTTGGCCTGGCGAAGGAGAGGCTCGGGGAGAGCCTTGATGTCGTTGTATCCGCGCAGCTCCTCGGCTGTGGCCACGATGTTGCGCAGGCGGTAGAGGAACCAGCGGTCTATCTTCGTGAGCTCGTGTATCTGCTCTACGCTGTATCCGCTGAAGAAGGCCTGTGCTATGGCGAGGATGCGCTTGTCGGTAGGCTCGCGGAGGGCGCGGTCTATCTCGGCGGCGGCTATCTTGCGCTGGTTGTTGCCTACGAATCCGTGCATACCCTGGCCTATCATGCGGAGGCCCTTCTGGATGGCTTCCTCGAAGGTGCGGCCGATGGCCATCACCTCGCCCACGGACTTCATGGACGAGCCTATCTCGCGGCGGACGCCGTGGAATTTGCCAAGGTCCCAGCGGGGTATCTTGCAGACGATGTAGTCGAGGGCGGGCTCGAAGAAGGCCGATGTCACCTTGGTGACGGAGTTCTTGAGGTCGAAGAGGCCGTAGCCGAGGCCGAGCTTGGCGGCCACGAAGGCCAGGGGATAGCCTGTGGCCTTGGAGGCGAGGGCCGACGAGCGGCTGAGGCGGGCGTTGACCTCGATGACGCGATAGTCCATCGAGGCGGGGTCGAAGGCATACTGGACGTTGCACTCGCCGACGATGCCGATGTGGCGGATGATCTTGATGGCGAGCTTGCGCAGCATATGGTAGTCCTCGTTGGTGAGGGTCTGCGAGGGGGCCACTACGATAGATTCTCCGGTGTAGATCACGATGGGCTCCAAATAATAAATAAAGAAGACGGTGATGCAGTTGTCAACGCGGTCGCGC
>JAIDJD010000324.1 GCA_029052375.1 Duncaniella sp.
GATATGGGGGATGGTCAATTGGATTTAGCAATTGGTCAATTCCAGATTGCCAATTCTCAATTGTCAATTGTCAATTAGAGAATCACCTTGGTGGCGGTGTTGCCCTGACGCTTGATGTAGAGGCCCTTGGCGGGGTTCTCTACGCGGATGCCCTGGAGGTTGTAGTACTCTACGGGGGCGTTCTCGTCAACGGTGATGTTCTTGATGGCGCTCTCAACCTCGGGGAGCATGATGGTGACTACGCCTGAGCCAAGATCTAAATCTGCGAAAGACTCGTTGCGACGGCCAAGGGCGGTGAAGACGGCGTTCTTGATAGTAATAATCTTGGACTGCTCGTCGTAGTTGGAGGTGTTCTCAGGTCCAAGGAATCCGAGTACTGCTTCGGCTGCCTCTGCGACTGTCATGGTCTCGTCGGCATCAAGCATATCCTGAGCGCTGAGAGCCTCGTTGTTGGCGCCGTACCAGAGACCGTCGCAGATAGCACCGGTGTAGGTGTTGGGTACGAGTACACACTGCTTGTTGGTGATGTTCATCACGATGCGGCCGGGGAGGTTGCCTTCGATGATGTTATCCTCAACATATTGGCCACCGAGAGAGTGTACAAAGTCGTTGAGACCACCGTAGGGGTCGTAGAGAGCCACGAGGTTCTCGTCGGCCGAGCTGCGCTGGAACTGGCAGGTGAGAGTGGGCACTCCGGGGAGTTTGAAGTATTCCTGCCAGCTAAATAAGGGACAGAACCAGCCGTCGTCTACGAAGGATGCCTCGCCGGTGGTGTACCACTGTTCGGGGTTGTTCTCAGGATTTTTCGTGAGGTCGAAGGCGTAGCCTCCACCTAACATATAAGAGCCTTCCTTGCCGACAAGGGGAAGCATATAGATGTCCATTTCGTCGGCGGCCTTGATGCCACCCTCTACGATGTTCCATATGACAGGGGTGGTGGAGGCGTCATACATACCTTGGCCATCGGCGTTCCAGTGCTTGTGGGTCAGAACTACCTCGAAGTCGCCCTCCTTGAATGACTGTACGCCGAGCGAGAAGGAGCCGGGGAGCTCGATGGTGCCTTTGGCGAAGTCAACAGTGGCGGGAACGCCTGCGTCGGCAATGCCATAGACGTCCACTTTGTTTTCGCCGGTGGGGACGATGGCAAAGCTGTTGGTCTGCAAGCCATCATATCCTTTGAGAGGCATATAGTAAGTGCCGGTATAGAGGCCCTGGAGCTCGCTCATGTTGGATGCGGGAGCTTTCTGGGGAGCAGCCTTCTGGGGAGCGTTGGTTGTCTCCATGGCAGATACCTCGGATGCCGTCTCACGTACGAGTGTTGCGGCGGGCTTGACGTCAGCGGCCTGTGCGGAGAGGCAGGCGGCTGCAAGCGCGAGTGCGGAGTAGAATTTCTTCATAGAAATTGTCGTTGGAAGATTAATAGAAGATGTGATGTCAGTATTTGAATGTTTCTGAAGCGGAGGGAGAGTACTCTTTTGCAAAAGTACGTATTGTTTTTATATGAACCAAACATTTTGGCGAAAATTTCTTGATTTTTGTGTCAAATTGCCAAATTGTAAGTGCGGGACGCGATTTTTGGCCTAAAATGACGCGCAGAGATGACAATCCCCCACACTCCTTAGGCCGGGAGTGGGGGGAACGTGTATGGAGAACGGGCTTGGCTATGTGTCCGGAGGGGCTATCCTTTGAGGGCGCTGAGGGCGGCCTCGTAGTCGGGCTCGTCTGTGATCTCGCGCACCACCTCGCGGTATATCACGCGGCGGTTTTCGTCGAGGACGAGGACGGCGCGGGTGAGGAGGCCTGCGAGGGGGCCGTCGACAAGCTGGAGGCCGTATTTCTGGCCGAAGAGGGGCGAGCGGAAGGCGGAGGCCACCGTGAGCCCGCTGATGCCCTCGGCGGTGCAGAAGCGTCCCATGGCAAAGGGGAGGTCCATCGAGACGCATACCACCCTGGCGTCGGGGATACGTGAGGCTTCCTCGTTGAACCGCCTTACGGAGCGGGCACACACGGGGGTGTCGAGCGAGGGGAATACGTTGAGGACCACCTTGTGGCCGGCGAAGTCTGAGCAGATGACCTGCGAGAGGTCTGCGGCGGCGAGGTGGAAGCAGGGGGCGGTCTCGCCTACGGAGGGGACTGTGCCGCAGGTGTGGCACGCCTGTCCTTTGAAGAATACGGTTTCCATATGTTGTTGCTTGATTGTGTTTCTTGCGGTGTCTGTCCGGGTGGGTGTCAGTTGCGTGAGGATGCGAGTGCTATCGACTGTATAACGCCGTCGGATATGTTTTTGTTGAATCCGATGAAGATTTTGCGTGCTTTGGCGTCGCTTGAGGCCACTATCACCACGGGGAGCGCGGCGGCGCCGCAGTCACGGCCGAGGCTGCCGGCCTTGATGATGTGTGTCTCGCCCGGGCGCAGGGGGCCAGAGATGGCCTCGGCGGCGTCTATGCCGGAGCCCGTGAAGGCGAGGATGAGGTCGGCGGGCACGGGCGACAGCTCTATGCGGCGGCGCAGGCCGGAGACGATAAAGGCGGTATCCGGCGGGGCTTTTTTGTAGCCGCTGGCCAGCAGGGCCACAA
>JAIDJD010000325.1 GCA_029052375.1 Duncaniella sp.
ACTCAGCATGGAGCGGATTAAGCGCACTGTCATCCCCACCCTCGTGGTTCTCTCGGCCCTGCTCATCCTCGGCTCATGCAGGGCGCACAAGACCATGGCTTCCGCCACAGACACCGACTACGCGCAGACACTCAGAGACACAGCCGAGGTTGTGGTCGACACCGCATCCTCCACTCTGTCAGAGACCGACACCGCATCCGCATCGCTCTCATCCGAGCTCGACGGGCTTGTGGAGTTTGTCGAGGGAGGTGGCAGGGTCAGCATCGACAGCGCAGGCAACGTGGCCCTTGAAGGAGTAAGGAGCATCCGCGTCCATCACGCGGACACCGCGACGCTCGGCAAAGCCTCGGCTCGTCAGACGGATAACACCGCGGCACACTCAGAGCACCGGAGCGCAACGGCATCGGACACCACGGCGAAATCGAGACAGACTGAGCAGACAGCACCGGCACAGAAGTGGCACGAAAGAGCCTTGGCCAGGTTGGGGCTCGGCGTGTGCATCGCCTTCCTCATGTGGTTGCTCTTCCTGTACCTCAGACGCAAGACTTGATTTGACAATTGGTTTGGAATTTGGTTTAGATTAAGGTTAGGACGCGTTTGGCCGTGAGGCCGGGCGCGTCTTTTATGTTTGTGGAGGAAAGACAGTCATATTGGGCTAAAAGGCATACCACGTATAGATATGGCCACGCATATAATATAAAAGTTGCTTATTAGTTGCTTATTAAAAAAGGATAACCCCTTAAAACTCAACGCGTTTTAAGGGGTTTGACGTGCGCATGAAGGGACTCGAACCCTTACGACATCTGTCATTAGATCCTAAGTCTAACGCGGCTACCAATTACGCCACATGCGCTGATGTCTGATTCTTGATACAAAATTAAGAAACATTTCTCACACCTGCAAATTTCCACCGGTTTTAAAGAAATAAAATAATGTGCAATTGTACACAGAGAGATTGATTATTCTTTAATATCCTCACTTCCTGAGATATCTGGAACACACTCAGCCTCACGGATGCCGCTCAGCTTGGCGGCGGGAATAGAGAACGGAATAACGCCCGGCTGAATACACCGTAAACAAAAATCTCTAAATAAGGGCAATCCTCACCTGAGATTTCGTATGATGTGACAAAATACAAACTGAAATTTGGCCTGAAGTTCAGCCTTTGCGGTCATTTGTATTCCGGTATCTCGTCGGGATGGAACACAATGCTTTCCGACACCGGAGAGGTGGCTATGAAATAGCCGAGACACTTGTCGCCGGTGAACATTGCCGGGCCGTTGCTATCGTTCTGCAAGGCCTCGAGATAGTCGTGCATCGCGCGAGAGACAGGCGATACGCAGCAGGTCACTTCGTCGCCGTCATACAGCACGGTGTCGTCCTCCTCCTCGCCTGTATCCTTGCGGGTGGTCATCGTCAGAAACGTGCTGATGCCGTCCTTAGCGTTGCGGTCGTCTATCTCGCCCCATCGGTATATCTCACCGTTGCGATAGAGCTTTATCCAATAACAATCGCCGTCGGCATCCTCATTGTCGAGAAATTTCCCCTCCAGGACAGCCACATAGTCGTACGGCATCCTTATCCAGTTGAACTCCAGACTTACTATCTCTGTCGGCGGATACATCGACGCCTCGGCCTCGTAGCGGCATCCATCTCTCTCTACGGTCAGCCGATAGTCATGTCCCGCAATGCCGGGAGCGGAATCTCTATACCTTCCCTCGGCATCGGCGGTCAGAACGTATGTCCTGCCGTCGGTAAGGTCGGCAAGGGTCACGGACGCATCCGTGAGGAGCGTGCGGTCCATAGGCTCGTCCATCGGCGTGGTGAGCGTGATAGCCACACTTGCACCCGCAGGTGTCAGCTCGGCCTCTATCACCGTCAGAGGGGCAATGTCGTGATATTTGAAGTCAAGCTCTCTCTCGCACGACGTCGCAAGGAGCATGGCGCCTGTCGCCGCGGCTAAGCTGTATAATGTTTTCATCTTCAATCAGAATTTCAGAGTATATGACACCGAGGGCACCAACCCGTACATGGCCTGGACCACCGCGCGTGTGCCCGAAGGCTTCGACGCATCGTCCTCGAAATAGACCGCAAAGGGATTATAACGGCAGTATGTGTTGTAGATGCCGAAGGCCCATTCGTATGCAAGCTTCCTGCCCTCGCCGGAATACCTGGCCGAGAGGTCGAGCCTGTGGACAGGAGGAGTCTTGTAGGCATTTCTCTTCGAGTAATAATAACAGGTCTCGCCGCCTATCTCATACTTGACGTCCGGAGCCGTGAGCGGCTGCCCGGACATGAAAATCCACGAACCCGACAGGCTCCATCGGTCTGCAAGCCTGAAAATTGCCGCCGCCGAAAAGTCGTGGAGACGGTCGTTGGAGGCTTTGTACCACTCGCCGCCGTTTATACCCGGGATTCTGGTCTCTGTGCGCGATATTGTGTATGAAATCCATCCGGTAAGACGTCCTGTATTCTTCCTGACCATAAACTCCGCGCCATCGCCGCGGCCGCGGCCGCCGAGGATAATATTCTCAAGCGCTATGTCCGAGAATGTGCCGCGCCCGTCCTTGAAGTCG
>JAIDJD010000326.1 GCA_029052375.1 Duncaniella sp.
TTTAGAGACGGATTTTTTTTATCCCGGGCGCATGGCTCCTCGTCCGGAATGGCTGGCGCCCCCAAAAAGCTGTTTGCTTAGGGTCATCCTCAGGGACGGGAGCCCCGAGGATGGTTATTTAGGCAGATCTTTGGCCCTCAATTCTCCATTTTTATTTATGTATTGTGCGTTTTTTTTGTTAACTTTGCCTTCCACAATCACAACGTGCTTATGAACCTTATTGTCAACAAGGAGCATTTCTCGGAAAATGTAGTGAAATTCGAGGTCGAGGCGCCTCTCATAGCCCGCTCGCGCAAGCCGGGCCACTTTGTCATCGTCCGCACGGGCGACGGCGGGGAGCGCATCCCGCTCACCATAGCTGACGCCGATCCCGTAAGGGGCACCGTCACTCTTGTGGTGCAGAAGGTCGGAGTGTCTACGGCGAAAATCAACGCTCTCGAGCCGGGCGATTCGTTTGCCGACGTCGTGGGCCCGCTCGGCCAGGCCACTCATATCGAGAAGGTCGGCACTGTGGTCTGCTGTGGCGGAGGTGTCGGCGTCGCCCCTCTTCTCCCCATAATCAAGGCCATGAAGCAGGCCGGCAACAGGGTGGTGTCTATACTCGCAGCCCGCACCGCCGACCTCATAATACTCGAACGCGAGGTGGCCGAGTGGAGCGACGAGGTGATAGTGATGACCGACGACGGCTCTAAGGGCTCCAAAGGTCTCGTCACCGAGGGCCTCGAGGCCGTGATAGAGCGCGAGAAGGTAGACCAGGTGGTGGCCATCGGTCCGGCCGTGATGATGAAGTTCGTTGAGCTCGCCACGCGCAAATATGACATACCCACAGTGGTGTCGCTCAACACCATCATGGTGGACGGCACCGGTATGTGCGGCGCCTGCCGCATCACTGTCGGCGGCAAGACCAGGTTTGTCTGCATAGACGGCCCGGAGTTCGATGCCCATCAGGTAGACTTCGACGAGATGATAATGCGTCTCAAATCCTATAATCAGCAATCTCAATGAACCAGGATACAAACCGCGCCGCCTCATGGCGCGAAGAGCTGCGCAAGTCAAGGAGCGTCAGGGAGCGCACCGCCATACCGCGCGTCGCCATGCCCCAGCTCGACCCGGACTACCGCATCGCCTGCAACGAGGAGGTCAACCGGGGCCTCACGCGCGAGATGGCCGTGCTCGAGGCCGCGCGCTGTCTCGACTGTCCCGACCCCCAGTGCATGACCGGATGTCCCGTAGGCATACATATCCCCGCCTTCATCAAGAACATCGAGCGCGGAGATGAGGCCGGGGCCTACCGTGTCCTGCGCATGACCTCGGCCCTCCCGGCCGTCTGCGGCCGCGTGTGTCCGCAGGAGAAGCAGTGTGAGAGCAAGTGCATATACCATAAGATGGGCACGGCCCCGGTGGCTATAGGCTATCTCGAACGCTATGCGGCAGACTGTGCCGCGGACGTGGCCGAGAACACCGCTGCCGTGCCCTCCGGCCCGAAGATTGCCGTGGCAGGCTCTGGCCCAGCCGGACTTGCGTTCGCCGGAGAGATGGCCTCGTACGGCTATCGTGTGACAGTCTTTGAGGCACTCCACAGAGTGGGCGGCGTCCTCATCTACGGCATACCCGAATTCCGTCTGCCCAACTCGGTGGTGGAGAGGGAGATTGAATCTCTCCGACGCCAGGGCGTGGAGTTTGTGACAGACTGCATCATAGGCAAGACCCTCAGCCACGACCAGTTGCGCGAGATGGGCTTCGAGGGTATCTTCGTAGGCTCCGGAGCCGGTCTGCCGCGCTTCATGGGCATCCCCGGCGAGAACTATATCGGCGTCATGTCGAGCAACGAATACCTGACCCGCATCAACCTGATGGGCGCCGGACAGGAAGGCGAGGATACCCCTGTGCTCAAGGGCCGCAGCGTGGCCGTCATCGGCGGCGGCAACACGGCCATGGACTCGTGCCGCACGGCCCGGCGCCAGGGTGCCGAGCGTGTGATGATAGTCTACCGCCGCGGCGAGGCCGAGATGCCTGCGCGCATCGAGGAGGTGGAGCACGCCAAGGAGGAGGGTGTCGAGTTCCTGACGCTCTGCAACCCCGTGGAGTATCTCGCCGACGAGAACGGCCGCGTGTGCCGTATGCGCCTCCAGCGCATGGAGCTCGGCGAGCCTGACGCCTCGGGGCGCCGTTCGCCTGTGCCCGTCGAGGGCGCCATCGAGGAGATTCCTGCCGACATGGTGATAGTCAGCGTCGGCGTCTCGCCCAACCCAATCATACCCAATGCCTTTGCCGGCCTTGAAGTGTCGCGCCGCGGCACCATCGAGGTGGACGGCGAGACGATGCGCTCCTCCATGCCCGACATCTGGGCCGGAGGCGACATAGTCCGCGGAGGCGCTACCGTCATACTCGCCATGGGCGACGGACGCCGGGCCGCAAGAGCCATGCACGCCGCCCTGTCGGCAAGAAAAAACTGAGAGGTTCTGACCGAGCAACCTCTGATTATGCCTGAATCCAATGACCCGTATATACGACTTCAAGAAAATATTGCTCATGCTCTCGGCCCTCGCACCGGTCCAGATACTGGCGGCGCAGGTCCCTTCTGAGGCCGACGCCATAGCCGCCGAGGCCCGCAAGGCTCCGCGCAACCGCGCGCTCCAGCTCAAGGCCGGCAAGGCCCTGAGCGAAGAGGGCAGGTTTGCCGAGGCCATACCCTTCTTCCTCAAAGGTCCCGCCGAGGGCAATCTCGGCGCCGCCGAGGCAAGCTTCTATCTCTACGACTTCGACAATGCCGATACCTACCTGGAGCGGTATACCGAAAAGCGCACCAGAGAGCAGGAGGCCGCCGACCGCAACTTCTCGTGGCTCCCCTCAGGCGAGGCCACCGACTGGACCGAGTATCTTTCGGGCCGCATAGAGATGGGCCGCTCGATGCTCGACCGCGTGGAGAAGATACAGGTGATAGACAGCGTCAACATCCCGCTCGACGCTGTGGCCCGGTATATCCGCCTCTCCGGCGGCGCCGGGTCTGTGGCGTCTCCGGACGAGGTGGGCCACATAGTCAGCGACGAGACTCTCGGCAGTCTCGGCCTCGACGACATCACAGGCACAGCCTTTGTCACCGAGTCCGGCAACGAGATAATGTGGACAGGGACAGATCCCGGCGGCCTATCGGCCATGTATGAGAGCTATCGCCTCGCCGACGGCACCTGGGACACGCCAAGGAAGCTCTTCAGCTACGAGAGCATCTTCGGCTCGCAGGATGGCGCGACGGTCACATCTCCCTTCCTGATGAGCGACGGCGTCACCCTCTACTTTGCCGCAGACGGAGCCGAGAGCCTCGGAGGGCTCGACCTCTTTGTCTCGCGCCGCGACGACGACCGCTTTCTCCAGCCCTCCAACCTGGGTATGCCCTACAACTCGCCCTACAACGACTATCTCTATGCCGTGGACGAGGAGACGGGCGCGGGCTTCTGGGTGAGCGACCGCAACCAGATACCCGACACCGTCACCCTCTACACCTTTGTCCCCTCGGAGCTGCGAGTCAACTATCCCACCGACATCCCCGGGCTGACATCCTATGCGCGCCTGGCCTCTATAAAGGACACCCAGGACCCCGCGAAAGACTATGCCCCCCTGCGCCGCCGCCTGGCCTCGCTGGCCCAGGGTGCGCCAAAGGGCCGGCGCAACACCGGATATGACTTCACCTTCGCGCTCCCCGACGGACGCATCGCCCACCGCCTGAGCGACTTGCGCGCCCCGCTCGCCCGCAAGGCCATGGAGGAATATCTCGACGCCCGCCGCCGCCTCGGCTCCATGCAGGACGAGCTCGCCTCGCTCCGGGCCCGCTATGCCGGGGGAGACCGCTCTGTCTCGGACGCCATCCTCTCGCTCGAACAGAAGACCGAGGCACTGAGAGCGTCGCTCACCGACCTCTCCAACGCCGTGGTCACAGCCGAACACTGAACAGCAGACACCAATTAAATAAACCATAGACCCATGACCGTCACAGTAATCCTGCTCGGAGTAGCCCTGCTGGTGCTCCTAAGCATCTTTTTCTACTACGTGCCCTTCTTCCTCTGGATATCGGCACGCGTCAGCGGAGTCCACATCTCGCTGATACAGCTCTTCCTGATGCGCATCCGCAAGGTGCCCGCCTCAGTGATAGTACGCGCCCTCATCGAGGCCCACAAGGCCGGGCTCAACGACGTCAACCGCGACGACCTCGAGGCCCACTACCTGGCCGGCGGCAACGTCGAGAAGGTGGTCCACGCCCTCGTCTCAGCCTCCAAGGCCAACATCGACCTCGGCTTCAAGATGGCCACCGCCATCGACCTCGCCGGCCGCGACGTCTTCCAGGCCGTGCAGATGTCTGTCAACCCCAAGGTAATCGAGACCCCTCACGTCACCGCTGTGGCCAAGGACGGCATCCAGCTCATAGCCATCGCCCGCGTCACAGTCCGCGCCAACATACGCCAGCTCGTGGGCGGCGCCGGCGAGGACACCGTGCTGGCCCGTGTGGGCGAGGGCATAGTCTCGTCCATCGGCTCGTCCGAGAGCCACAAGCTTGTGCTCGAGAATCCTGACAACATCTCAAAGCTCGTGCTGCGCAAGGGCCTCGACTCGGGCACGGCCTTCGAGATACTCTCCATCGACATCGCCGACATCGACATAGGCAAGAACATCGGAGCCGCACTCCAGATAGACCAGGCCCAGGCCGACAAGAACATCGCCCAGGCCAAGGCCGAGGAGCGCCGCGCAATGGCCATAGCCCTCGAGCAGGAGATGCGCGCCAAGGCCCAGGAGGCACGTGCCAAGGTGATAGAGGCCGAGGCCGAACTGCCCCGCGCCATGGCCCAGGCATTCCTCTCGGGCAATCTCGGCATTATGGACTATTACCGCATGAAGAACATGGAGGCCGACACCACAATGCGGCAGAACATCGCCAATCCTCCCATCTCTGACAAATGACCGACCTGCGGAAGATAATTTCGACAACAAGAAAGTATAATTTCCACTCCCACACCCAGTACTGCGACGGCCGCGAGCCTATGGCCCGCATGGCCGCGCAGGCTGTGGCCGACGGACTTGAGCACTACGGCTTCTCTCCCCATTCGCCGGTGCCCGGGTCCGTCTCCTCTTCGTGCAATATGCGTCTGGCTGATGTCCCGGCCTACTTTGCAGAGTTCGAGCGCCTGAAGGCCCTGTATGATGGCCGGATAGAGCTCTACCGCTCGATGGAGATAGACTACCTGGGCGAGGAGTGGGGTGCGCACATACCTTATTTCCAAGAGCTGCCGCTCGACTACCGTCTCAGCTCGGTCCACTTTGTCAAGGCCCCGGGAGGCGAAGAGATAGATGTCGACGGGCGTCCGGACTCGTTCGTGCGCAAGATGGAGAGATATTTTGGCGGAGACATACGCTATGTGGTCGACGCCTTCTATGCCCGCACCCTCTCGATGATAGAGCATGGAGGGTTTGACATCATAGGCCACTTCGACAAGATCGGGTTCAACGCATCGTGTTTCTCGCCCGGCATCGAGGACGAGCCCTGGTATCGCCGCCACATAGACGACGTCATAGACGCCGTCGCCGCCGCAGGCATAATAGTCGAGGTCAACACCAAGGCGTGGCTCCCGAATCCAGGATGCACACCCGGTCAGGAGGCGTCACACCGCCCGCGCCTCTTCCCATCGCAGGCGACAATAGAGCGTCTCGCCAAGGCG
>JAIDJD010000327.1 GCA_029052375.1 Duncaniella sp.
GCCCTTGCCAGCCCCACAACGCGCTTGTTTCTCCGCCGGGGTGGGGGCCGCGGCCGAGAGCGGAAGCGCAGCCGGCAGGGAGGCCGCGCAGGCTATCAGAAGTGATGTCAGATATTTCATTTCAGATAATTTTCAAGGTATTTTGACCATTGTTTCATGTCGCGGATATCACATCTGTCCCATGCGAATCCCCAATAATAAGTCAGATAAGAGCCCGGCTCAATCTTCTTTACAGCCAGAATGTGTCCGTCGTGCGTCTCAATCCTGTCCGCTCCTCCGGGGACGACGATGCCGAGCAGGGCCTTGCCGTTGGCGGGGCCCTGGGTGGGGTCTGCGTATGCAACTATGCCCCTTTTGGTGTCTGTTTTTATTTCCGAGTCATCTCTGAGCGGGAATCCGACGGCAATCTCGCATGGTTCTTCAAGTCCTTCGAAATAGACCTCGCAACGATTTAGATAGCTGTCTTTTTCGAGAGATATCAGACGCCTTTCCACGACATTGCCAGCCCGACCTATGGCTTTGGCAGGATAGGTGAGCAATGCCCTGAATCTGTCTGTGTCAGATTCGAGAATTTCTGCCGACTCATGACACCACGAGTAGACAAGAGAGTCGCCGAGCAGAATGGCCGAGGCTCCACAGCCGAGTGTAGGTCCTACTGCATAGCAGTCCATGCCCTTGCCGTTGTCTGCATGATAGGTGAAAGTATTTATGAAGGCTTTTGCGAGCTCAGGGTCTGCCTTTTTCAGCGAGTCGGCTTTGGCCCAGTTGGCTTTGCTGCACTGGTTGGAATAAAGCTCTTCTACCACCAGACCCTTGTCGGGATACTTGAAGAAAATGTCATAGCCATAGGATTTTTCGCCCTTGCGTCTTGTGGCAGGGCCGTAGGCGCGGAATCCAACGAGGTTGTTCTCCCAGGCCAGGTCGTCCTGTCGTTCGGGATATATGCGTCCCGAGGCCGATGGCTCTGTCTTGCAGACAATGACAGCACCGCCCTGCGGCCTGACGGGGACTATGAGCCTGCCGTCCCGAGGGATTGTCACCGTCTTGCTTTCAGGCCCTGCCTCTCCGTCGAGATACAGCGTTGCCTCTCTGCCGGCCATCATGCCGAGGTCGGCCTCGATGTCGACGCTCTCGGAGAGGGCATTGACAGCCGCGGCATACCATGTGGCTCCATGCCTGCGGGCAAGCATCGCATACCGGCCCGGATAGCCGGCGACATATCTTGTGTCGTCCCATCGGGTGGGCACGGATTTCATAAACTCGATGCATAGGGGAGGTGAGTCCGTGAGGTTGTTGGGGGCGAGGGCAAAATTCTGTGCAGGGTTTTGGAAAAGCACTGCAGTGGCCAGCTGAAAAATATCGGTTGTGCGCCGGACGGAGCCTCCGTCGTTGCCGCGGTTGAGGCGTCGGTTGAGGAATGTCCCGCCAAACTCCATGCTCCCTGCCATGTTGCGGATGAAGGGGTGGAGCGTGGCGTTGAAGGCCTCCTCATCGCAGGCATCCTGAGTGAAGACCATATTCTCGGAAGCAAGGACGGCCTCGCTCCCGACATAGTTGGGATACATACGCTCCCACCCCCTCGGCATGGTGCATCCGTGGAATATCACCATCAGCCCGAAGTCGTCTGCGTCTGAGAGAATCTGTTCGTAGAGCCTCATGGTCTCCTGCTTGTCGCCTCCGAAGAAGTCTACCTTTATACCTTTGACGCCGATGGTCCTGAGCCATTTCATCTCTGCCTTGCGTGCGATGGGATTGTCCATGCGGTTGACAGGCCCTTGCCTGATGTCGTTCCACCATCCGCTCGAGCTGTACCATATCAGCAGGCTCACGCCCTTGGACTGAGCGTAGCGCGACAGCTTCTCAATGCCCTCGCGCCCAATATTGGTGTCCCACCAGTTGTCCACGAGGGTGTACTCATAGCCCATTGACGCCGCGAGGTCTATATACCTTACCTGGTCTTCGAAGTTGATGCTCTTGTCCTGCCAGAGTATCCAGCTCCATGTGCCGCGGCCCGGCTCATAGGCCGTCGAGGGCGAGTAGAGAGGCTCTGTGACATCCCACATCACAGTGGTCTCGGCTATCGGGGCAAGCGACTTGCCTACAGTGATTGTGCGCCAAGGGGTTGAGCCCGGGAGCGCGAAGGCAGGCTCGGAGGTGCCGTTGCCATTGTTCTCCTCGGCCATCGGGAATTCAATCTTGTAATACCCCTCTTTGAAATCGCCAAGCCGCGACCCGCAGTAGCGCGAATCCACGCCGGTCTCGCTCAGAAGCACCCAGCCGTCAGAGGGAGTGTGGAACAGGGCCGGGAATGTGTACCCGCGGCCATACTGGGAGGGAGTGTCCATCGGAGCGTCGGCCTTATATTTTTCCTCATAGCTCGGCTTGGTGCGTTTCCATCCAATCATGGCGTCGCTCTGCGGGGTGAGGAATGTCGTAGTCCCTGCGGGCAGGCGATAGCCCGTCTCCTCAGACGTGACGCGCACCGAGCCAGATTCTTTGCTGCGGGGGATACAGTATCTGAAGGCCACATCGTTGTCGCCGACCATGAACTCCACCGACATAGGGCGCCCATCCTT